>WFMY01000052.1 GCA_015488855.1 Helicobacteraceae bacterium | reverse complement strand
TTTATCTTTACAAGAGAGTACTCTTTGTGTAAGGTCTTGGTCAAGTCCAAAGGCTGCGATGTTAAGAAGTAACCAACCACTTAGCAAGCCAAAGAGATTAAACTTACCATCTGAAGTAAAACTCAGATCAAAATCTATAAACTGGAGTTTATCTTTTTGAGCTAGGGCGTGAACTATCTCAATATACGACATATCAAGAGAACTATAAAGGTAAAATACTACCGCAAGACCAGCTCCAATATATGTAACAGCTTGGATAATATCACTAAAAACTACTGACTTCACACCACCAAAATAAGTGAAGACTAAGGCACCTAAGATGAGCATAATGACACTCAAAAACAGATGAAAAAAACTAATATCATAAAAAACAATCATACTTACAGCTAAGGCTGCTATGTAAAGACGAGCGCCACTTGCAAAAAGTCGTCCTATGAGGAACATCACACCTGCTTGTTTTTTTGCACTTTCACCGTAACGCACTTCTAAGAGTTCATAGACAGTTACTGCATTGATAGCATAAAACCTTGGAATGAGAATCTTTGCTACAAGATAAACCGCCAATAAAGCTGAAAAATAAAACCCTATAAGTGTTAAATCAAGTTTATAAGAGTACTCAGGGGCACCTAAAAAAGTAGCTGCGGATTGCGAGGTGGCAAGCACGGAGATAGCTACAGCAAAAGTTGGTAGAGCGTTCGAGCCAACAAAATACTCACGAGAGGACTCTATCTTTTTTCGTGAAAGTAATAGTGAAGCCAAAGAAAGCACTAAAAAATAAGTCCCAAAGACTGCCCAGTCTAAGCCACTAAACCCTATGTGCATCAGATCTCTTCTAAGAGTTTAGCAATGCGTTTGTTTGACTCTATGATGCGAGAGAGTGGTATAGATTTATTTTTGACTTGTTTGTAGATGCTCTCTATGAGCTCACCCGTATCTTGTGATGCAAGTTGATTTGCAAAGAGTATGATATCTACACCTGAGTTTATACAGAGTCGTACACTCTCATCTAAAGAGTAGTGGGCTGAGATAGCTTTCATCTGCATATCATCACTGATAATAACACCATCATAACCAATTTTCTCACGGAGTAGTTTTGTATTGATAGCATAAGAGAGTGTTGCTGGATAAAGTTCATCTAAGTTTTTGTTAAAGACATGCGCCGTCATTATCATCTTCACATTACCCATCTTTATGAGTTTGATATAAGGCTCTAACTCTTTGACATTCCAAGTATCAGATATATCGACGAATCCCTTATGCGAATCACCAAGAGAGGAGCCATGCCCTGGAAAATGTTTGAGCACACTTAAAACTCCATTATCACGAAGTGCTTTCATAAAAATAGCTGCATCTCTTACAACATCATCTGTTGTGGCACCATAAGAGCGTTGTAATGCGAAGATAACCTTGTTGTCTTTATTGAGAGCCAAGTCCACTACAGGGGCAAAATCACAGTTAAAGCCATATTCTTTTAACTCTGTTGCCAATGAAGTGTAAATTTTTTGTGTATAACTATCATCCTGTTTTTTTGCTATACTCCATGCTGAATGCGTTGGTAAAAAGCCATCTTTTTTTTTAAGGCGAGCTACTTTTCCACCCTCTTGGTCAACAGAGATGATCAGTTTTTTTGAAGATATATTTTGTAGTTTTTTTGTTAGTTTTTTAAGCTGGGATGGGCTTTTTATGTTTTTAGCAAGGGAACGGTTGTTGTAATGCTTATCAAATAAGATGACACCTCCGAGTTCATACTCTTTGATATACTTGTAAATATCTTGTGTTTCATTGACATCTAAGGTGTCAAAACCTACAAGAAGCATGTGAGAGATCATCTTTTTGAGTTCAAATTCATCTATATCTTTGCTCTGCTCAGCAAAAGAGGTGTTTATAAGTAAAAAGATGAGAAGTAGAGACTTTATCATAGACTTATCACTTCCCCATATATCTCCTCACCATCATATAAAGAGTTTGCATTTTTAATTTTATATGTTTTGTTGGGATTGAAAAGAACATAACTATTTTTCTTGTTTATCGTTTTTGCAGGATTGAGCGATATCAATTCAACTAGATTTTGCATACTTATAAGACCAGATTTGACAAGTTTTGTATAAAATAAAGGGAGTGCATCACTGATGGACTCACATCCATACTCTGCATCGAAAAATGCTACCTCTTTTTGGACAGGAGAGCTAGGCTGGTGGAGTGTTGTCAAGATATCTATCTCACCATTTTTGAGTGATGCTTGCAATAACAACACATCACTTTCGGAGGATAAAGGGGGATCTAGTTTCGCCCTTGTGTTAAAGTTGGCACAAGCTTCATCTGAATGGATTAGATGATGCAAAGAGACTTCACAAGAGACAAGTACACCTTCTCTCTTTGCTTGGGTGATGAGTGAGATAGAGCGAGGTGATGCAATAGACTTAAAAAGGATCTTTATCTTAAAATGTCTCGCTATCTCTATCATGCGTGAGACATGTAAGACCTCACTCAAATCTGGGATACCAGCAAGCCCCAACCTTGCATTGACATCACCATCCAACATAACACCACTCTTCTTCAAGGAATTATCCTCCGCTTTACAAAAAAGTGTCCCCCCATACATCTGAATATATTGAGCAATTTTGATAACGACATCATTTTTTGCAATGGTACTGACATAAGCCGCTATTGCCCCTCGTTTGAGTAAGATAGCAATATTACTAAGTGAGCCATCCTCTTTGAGTGAATTTATCATCAAGTCTATTTTTGCACCTTTGATATCTCTGAGACCGTTTTGGGCAAATTCAAACACACTCTCACTATCAATCTTAGGTGAGGAGTCCGCATTGAGCACTATGTGACCAACTCCCCCTTTTTTTGCTTCCTCAGAAATCATTTTAATATTTTTAGAATTAAGAACACCATCTTGAAGTCTCACATTAAGATCTACCATAGCAGGAAGAAGATAAGCACCCTCAGCATCTATCACTTTATCTGTTCGATCTTCTATGGTAAAATTACCCTCTCTATGACCATCTTTATCACATATAATTGCATTTTTTATAACCATCTTGAGTATGCCTTTATCTATTTTGTGTTATTATACTTAGATTAGGGTTTAGAATGCTTAAAAAATTGATTAAAATAAGACTTTTTAAACAGGAGCTAGATCTATCTCCGTAATCTCTGAACTTGCTCCAAGTCTCATAGGCGGTCCCCAAAAACCTGTCCCTTTGTTGACATAAACTTGTAGAGCATCATTATGTTGGTGTAGTCCTTTAAGGTATGGTTGTTGCAACCTCACTAAAAGACCAAAAGGATAAAGTTGCCCACCATGTGTATGCCCACTCAACATTAGATCTACTCCAAAATTGACCTCTTCAACAAACTTTGGTTGATGTGCTAAAAGGATAGTTGGAGAGTGAACATCTCGCCCCTTTAAAGCCTTATATATATCTGGTTCATACGCTTGTATTCTATAGCCAAACATATCATACACTCCAGCAAGATTAAACCCCTTACCCTCTTGACCTATATACAGATTTTCATTTTCCAACACTCGGATTCCAAGTGACTTAACTTTGTTGATAATTTTCCCAATATTATGAAAATACTCATGATTTCCAACTATAAAGTATGTCCCATATTTGGAATCTAGCGCTCTAAATGCCTCAAGAGCATCCTCCGCTTTATCAAGTGCTATATCTACTAAATCACCTGTAATAACGACAAGATCAGGGTTCATGGTGTTGACCCTTTTAATAATTTTCTTTATGAAAGAAGCATCTATTAGCCCACCTATATGGATATCACTAATTTGCACTATTTTATATTTTTGTTGTAGATTTGCTATCTTGATATCTATTTTTTCATGCTTTACGAACCTTGCTTCATACATAGCTCTAGCACTCAATCCTGTGGCAAGAGCAAAGGAAGAAAGGTCCAATGATTTTTTGACAAAATCTCTTCTTGATGCACTTAATGGTATTTTGCTCAGAGAGACTCTTGAGATGTCATAGATGATTGCTGTACAAAAGAGAAGAAATAAAATGCCCATAGGTAAGGATACTAAAAAGTATAGCCAGTTATTTAACTCAATATAATATCTTGAGAACATATACACAATAATGCCAAAAAAGTTGAGAAACAAAAAGAGACGAAAATATAATTTTGCTCTTTGTGAAACATCTAGTTTATCTATGAGACGCTTAGAGATATAAATATTTATGAGAAAAAACACTACTAAAAAACTTATGAAAAATATGATTGTATGCATAACAAACATTATATCAAAGTAGTGATATAATTGTACCAATAATTTTGGTTAAAGGTTATCTTGTATGAAACTTCTCGTTAGTGCCCTTGAACACTCGGCAAATGTACATCTCAAATCTTTACTTACACAGCTCGGTGATGATGTAGAGATCAGTGGGATTTTTAACAAAGAGTTAGGTACACCCATAGTAGATCTAAGTGCCTTAGCTATCATGGGTTTTGTAGATGCACTCAAAAAACTTCGCTTCTTTTTCAAACTCAAAGATGAGATGGTTGCTTTATCTGCAGATGTGGATAAGGTATTACTGATAGACTCTTCTGGATTCAACCTCCCTCTTGCAAAAGCTATCAAAAAAAAGTATCCAAACAAAGAGATCATCTACTACATCCTCCCACAAGCTTGGGCATGGAAGAAAAAACGGATACCCATCTTAGCAAAGACCATAGACAAACTCGCTTCCATCCTCCCTTTTGAACCATCTTACTACCCAAAAGATGCCCCCATCAGTTATGTAGGGCATCCTTTACTAGACCAGATAAAAGAGTTCAAAACCTCTCTCAATAAAGAGGTAAAAAAGATTGTATTTATGCCAGGATCACGCAAGGGTGAGATAACAAAACTGATGCCCATCTTTAAAAAATTACGAGAGAAACTAGATGTCAAAGGTATCCTCATCATCCCTACAAACTTTTCACAAGAGGATATTAAAAAACTTTATGGTGATTTAGATAGATTTGAGATCAAACATGAAACCTACAGAACACTTCTTGAGGCTGACTTTGCTTTTATATGTAGTGGAACAGCGACTTTAGAGGCCTCCATCATAGG
>WFMY01000051.1 GCA_015488855.1 Helicobacteraceae bacterium | reverse complement strand
TTGGTAAGATTGCAGATATAAGCTCTATAAAATACGCCTATACTTTAGGTTTTATCTGTTATGGATTTATACTTTACTATGCTCTGAGTGCTCACAAAAAGAGGTCTTGGTAAAAGAGACAAAAAAAGCTAAAGAACAGGAAGATTCATTCAATGAGAAACTTAAAACAGTAGGCTCATCTTTGGATAAATTTGCTAAGAATTTAGATAAGCTTACAAATTCCCATTAGATTTTCAAACTCTACAAGTAGAGGTAGCATTTTCTTCGTGCTTTGTTTTAGGTCTTCTTATTCTACTTTAATTATTTTACGCTAAAATTACTTGTACACAGCTTGAAAAGAGGTCCCATGACAACACGTAATATATTTTTAATACTAGCTCTCATATTAACACCCTTAGTGGTTTACAATATTTTTATACAGCATAATTTAAATATAAATATCATACTATTTTTATTGCTAGTGATTGGGTGGTATGACTATTTTCAAATTCGATATTCAATCTTAAGAGATTATCCTGTGATAGGACATATACGCTATATTTTAAGAGATATCTCTCCTGAACTACATCAATATTTTGTAGAAAGTAATACAAATGGAACCCCTTTTTCAAAAAACATCATAAACCTAGTGAACAAACGCGCAGATGACAATGAAGAATTTCATCCCTTTGGAACAGAAAAAGACTTATATGCTAAGAATTATACCTACCTTGGTCATGCGATGTTTCCTGTCAAAAAAATGGAAGTTACTCCAAGAGTAGTAGTCGGATCAACAGAATGTAAACAACCATATTCAGCGTCTTTACTTAATATTTCGGCTATGAGTTTTGGTGCATTAAGTGAAAATGCCATCTTAGCCTTAAATAAAGGAGCTTTTTTAGGGGGCTTTTACCACAACACAGGCGAAGGAAGCTTAAGTGAGGCTCATCAAAAACATGGGGGTGATATCGTGCTTCAAATTGGAACGGGTAACTTTGGGTTTAGAAATGAAGATGGAACACTTAATGAAGATGCTTTTAAAGAAAAAAGTAATTTAGCGCAAGTTAAAATGATAGAATTAAAACTTTCTCAAGGGGCTAAACCTGGACATGGTGGAGTACTTCCAGCCAAAAAAAATACGCAAGAAATTGCAAAAATAAGAATGGTTCAAGCTCATACAGATGTTTATTCACCTCCTTCAAATCCTTCTTATAACTCTTATGAAAGCATGGTAAAATTTATTGGTAGACTTCGAGAATTGTCCTCATGTAAGCCTGTTGGGTTTAAGCTCAGTATTGGAATCAAAGAAGACTTTATCACTTTAATGAAAACGAGCATAGACAAGGGTATATTGCCAGATTTTATCACGGTTGATGCTGCTGAAGGTGGTACAGGTGCTGCCCCTATTGAGTACAGTAACAATATTGGTTTACGAGGTGAAGAAGCTTTGTTATTTGTGAACGAGACATTGAGTGCCTTAAAGATTAGAGATAAGATTAAAATAATTTATGCAGGCAAGATTATTTCAGGTGTTACGATGTATAAAGCTTTTTGTAGGGGGGCAGATATTTGTAATAGTGCAAGAGGATTTATGTTTTCATTAGGATGTATTCAGGCTCTAAAATGTCATACAAATACTTGTCCAACAGGTGTAGCCACTCAAAATAAAGAATTACAAGAAGGTTTAGTTCCTAAGCAAAAAAGTAAAAGAGTTGAAGCATATCATAGAAATACAGTAGATTCATTTTTAGAGATTTTAGCTGCAACAGGAGTCAATGATATAAAGGACTTAACCTTAGACAAATTAAAGCATGTCTAAGAAGTAAAACCTAATAAATTCTGTGAAGTGAATACTTTTTTCTTTAATTAAAAAGATATAAATCCACTCTATAAAACTTCAAGAAGTTTGTATTTTTATCAAAAAAAGTCAAAAAGCACCACAAAAAGAGATCTTAGTGACTTCAACTGTTTTTAACGCAGTAATCGTTATCATTATAACCTCTCTATGGGCGAGAAGAAAAAGTTACGGCTAGGGTTTCAAAATCTGCCTTATAGCTGTGCCTTTTTCTTATCACTATTAATTAATTTTATGTGTGAATAGGCACTTAATATACAAGGATTAGAAATGAAATTTTTTATAGCAACAGATCATGCAGGAATAGAACTTAAAAACTATGTTGCTGAGCTTTTAAAACAAAAAGGTCATGAGATTGTTGATCTCGGTCCATATACTACAGATAGAGTTGATTATCCAGATTATGCACATAAGCTTTGCATCTCTGTTTTAGAAGATTCGCAAACACAAGGTATCCTCATCTGTGGTTCTGGCATCGGTATGAGCATGGCTGCGAACAGACACAAGGGCATCCGAGCTGCACTCTGTCATGATGCATATACGGCAACCGTAGCTCGTGCTCATAACGATGCAAATGTGCTTTGTTTTGGCGAACGCATCATCGGCAAAGGTGTTACAGAATCTATCTTGGACGCATGGATAGATCGAAGTTTTGATGGTGGTCGCCATACCGCTAGAGTGATAAAAATTGAACTCTAACATTAGCTAAAAGGATATTATTATGTTTTGGGAATGGTCATTACTTACAATACTTTCGATACTTTCAGTCTTTTTATTTGTAAAAATGTTTTATTTTAAGAGCATCACAAACAAAGAGCAAAGAAGCAATGAGCTCATGAAGCTTACACTCAAAGAAGCCGAAATACTCATACGAAAATATCAGATTCAACTTCAACGCGCACTAGGAAATGTAGATATTCTTAGTGAAGAGCTAACAAAACTAAGAAGTGAACTTAAAGTTTTAAAAACTCGAAACTCAAAACACAGACAAGAAACTGATCGCCTTAACGGTAAGATAAAAGCATTAGAAAATAGAATAGATGCCCTACTCTAACTTAACAAGAAAGATAACATTATGATACAACTTAGCAAGACAGAAAGAACCATCATTGAAGCCTCTATTCGGGATATACAAGATTTCCCAAAAAAGGGGATAGTTTTTAAAGATATCACAACACTTTTAAATAATCCAGAAGCCTATAGTGTGCTTATGAATCATCTTTACCAAAGGTATAAAGAATATAACTTAGACTTTGTAGCAGGGATTGATGCACGAGGATTTATCTTTGGTGCGGCACTCGCACAAATGCTTGGTTGTGGGTTTGTTCCCATCCGTAAAAAAGGCAAACTCCCCCATACTACCATCAGTGAAAAATATGCACTTGAGTATGGTGTAGATGAAGTAGAGGTACACATAGATGCCTTTAGTGCAAAAGAAAATCCAAAAGTTCTTCTCATAGATGACCTCATAGCTACAGGTGGTACGGCTAACGCAGCAGCAAATCTCGTAAAACAAGCTGGTGGTGAGTGCGTAGAGGCATGTTTCATCTTAGGGTTAACATTTTTAGATGGGATGAGTAAACTCCAAGAAAAAACCAATGTTTATTCTCTCATAGAGGTTGAGTGATGTATATCCCAAAAGCCTCAAAATATGACCCAGATGAGAACGGACACTTCGATATCTATGGTGGAAGATATGTGCCAGAAACCCTTATGCCCACACTCCTTAAACTCAAAAAAGAATATGATACCATTCGTTTTGATAAAGAGTTTTGGAAAGAAGTAGATTATTATCTCAAAGATTATGTTGGTCGCCCTTCCCCCTTGTATTTTGCAAAAAATATTTCAGATGAACTTGATGCAAAGATTTATTTTAAGCGTGAAGACTTAAATCACACAGGTGCACATAAAATCAACAATGTTATTGCTCAAGGACTTATGGCGAAAAGGCTTGGTTACAAAAAAATCATAGCTGAAACTGGAGCTGGACAACATGGTGTTGCTACAGCAACTATCTGTGCCTTGCTTGACTTAGAATGTGAAGTATTTATGGGGGCTAAAGATGTGCAGAGACAAGAACTTAATGTCTTTCGCATGAAGCTCCTTGGTGCTAAAGTAAATTCTGTAGAGAGTGGCTCACGAACGCTCAAAGATGCCATGAATGATGCTATCCGACACTGGGTAACAAATGCAAGAGATACTTTTTATATCATAGGTACAGTTGCTGGTCCTCACCCTTACCCCATGATGGTAAGAGATTTTCAAGCTATTATTGGCTGGGAGGCAAGACAGCAGATACTTGAAAAAGAAAACCGCCTACCTGATCATATCATTGCTTGCATAGGTGGTGGTTCTAACGCTATAGGCATGTTTCAACACTTCTTAGAAGATGATGCAGTGGAGTGCATCGGCATAGAAGCTGGTGGACTTGGCATCGATACAGACAAACATGGTTGTTCCCTTGACAAAGGTCGCCCTGGTGTGCTTCACGGTCAGATGAGTTATCTCCTTCAAGATGAAGATGGTCAGATTCTCGAAGCACACTCCATCAGTGCTGGTCTTGACTACCCAGGCATAGGACCTGAACATGCTTTTCATAAAGATAACAACTCAGTGAGCTATGACAACATTACTGACCAAGAAGCTTTAGATGCTTTTGTATGGCTCTCTCGTAAGGAGGGAATTATCCCTGCCTTTGAGTCCTCTCATGCAGTAGCCTATCTTAAAAAACTACCAAATATCAAAGATAAACTTATCATCGTTAACCTCTCTGGTCGTGGGGACAAAGATATGATTCAAGCTAAAGAGATATTAGATTTCAACTAAAATTTATACAATAAGGATTAAAAATGAATATAAACTTAACAAATAATAAACTAGATGCAATAGACGCAGATATAACAATAGAGTTTTTAACTCAAGATGCATTAGATGCACATCAAAATATTAGCATACTGAAAAAAACTGGTTTTACAGCAGAACAAGACTCTACACTTTTTTTACATGAGTCTTCCCTTTTGGTCTGTGGTGTTGAAGCACATAATAATGACTCTCTTAGAAGTGCTAGTGCATGTGCCATCAAAGC
>WFMY01000050.1 GCA_015488855.1 Helicobacteraceae bacterium | reverse complement strand
GGAATGGGTGGAAGTAAGAATATGATAAATTCTGAAAAACCGGATACTAAGTTTGATGATGTTGCAGGTGTAGAAGAAGCAAAAGAAGAAGTGCAGGAAATAGTTGACTTTCTAAAGTATCCTGCTAGATATGTAGAGATAGGAGCTAAAATCCCTAAAGGTGTTCTTTTAGTGGGAAGCCCTGGTACTGGTAAGACCCTTTTAGCTAAAGCAGTGGCTGGTGAAGCAGAAGTACCATTTTTCTCTGTAACGGGTTCAAGTTTTATTGAGATGTTTGTTGGCGTTGGAGCTGCTCGTGTTCGTGATCTATTTGAGCAAGCAAAGAAAGACGCACCAAGTATCATTTTTATAGATGAGATTGATGCTATCGGTAAGAGTAGGGCTTCTGGTGGTATGATGGGTGGCAATGATGAGCGTGAGCAAACACTTAATCAACTTCTCTCAGAGATGGATGGGTTTGGTACTGATACCCCTGTTATCATTTTAGCAGCTACAAATAGACCAGAGATCCTTGATCAAGCACTTCTTCGTCCAGGTCGTTTTGATAGACAGGTATTAGTTGATAAGCCTGATTATGATGGTCGTATTAAAATATTAAAAGTACATATGAAAGATGTTAAGTTTGATGATGATGTTGAAGTAGAAGCTATCGCTACTCTTACTGCTGGTTTAGCAGGTGCAGACTTAGCTAACATCGTGAATGAAGCGGCACTACTTGCTGGACGAAAAAGTCAAAAAACTGTTAAACAACAAGATTTCTTTGAGTCAGTAGAGAGAGCACTAGCAGGTCTTGCTAAAAAGACAAGAAGAATCAATCCAAAAGAGAAAAAGATAGTAGCATACCATGAGAGTGGTCATGCCCTTTTAGCTGAAACTACTAAGGGTGCTAAAAAGGTATCTAAAGTCTCTATTGTTCCTCGTGGGCTTGCAGCTTTAGGATACACACTCAACAAACCAGAAGAAAATAAATATATGATGCAACAGCATGAGATGTGGGCTGAAGTGGATGTTCTGCTTGGTGGTCGTGCTGCTGAAGAGGTTTTTATTGGTGAGATTTCTACTGGTGCAGGAAATGACCTTGAGCGTGCTACGGACATCATTAAGTCTATGGTACAAACTTATGGTATGAGTGATGTAGCTGGTCTTATGGTCCTTGAAAAATCCCGTCAATCATTTTTAGCAAATGGTATGCCAGCTGCTCGTGAATACAGCGAAAAAATGGCACAAGATAGTGATGATTTTATCAAAAAATCGCTTCAAGAAAGATATGAGACAGTTCTTACTCGTCTCAATGAATACAAAGATGCTATTGAAGAGATGGTAAAACTTCTTTACAAAAAAGAAAATATTTCGGGTGATGAGGTTCGTGAAATCATTATCAACTTTGAAGAGAAAAATAATATTGACTCTAAAGTTGAAGTGGTAGAAAATGATATAGAAGAAGAGTTAAAGCAAGACGCTTCAATGGCTAAAGACTAGTCCTCTTCTCAATCTTTCTTTGATACAGTTTATCTGTATCAATCTCAAAATTAAAATACTCAGATTTAAAACCATTATCACCAACCTGTTTAAGTTGGATAGCAGCTCCCATATTATTTGCATCTTCTAAGTATAAGAGTCCAAGTGCATAATGACTCTCTTTTAAAGTTCTATTTTTTATTTTTGATAGTTCTAGTAATGCAATAGCATTGGCATGATGCCCTGCTGCGGTAGAAGCTACTGCACCTAAAAATAGGGTATAAGCATCTCTTACCTTTAAGTCATCAATCAGATGATTATATAATACATAAGATTTTTCATAAGCTTTATCATAGAGGCAAGCAAGAGCTAATGCACCATTAAGTCCTTGGGTATAGTTTGTCGTAGCTCCTAGAACATTACTGAGTTGTTTTCGTAAGAAATATAGTCTTCCAATGTTAAGATTCTCTCTAACATAAAGGTATCTAGTGATATAGGGACCATAATACAAGTCATTAAAAGAAAATTTTTGCTTTTTAAGATAATTGATAACACTAAAAGCATATTCATTTTCTTCTAAGTGATTAAAATGTGCATCTATATACATCATATGAGGGAGTATATCGTGTGGATATAAGGTAGTAAGTGCGGTTGTGGCTTTTTTAGAAACAGCATCGTTTTTTATCTCAATAGCGATGAGTGCTTCAAGTGCAAGATAAAATGCTTTTTGTTTATAGTTATTGTTGAGCCAGTCAACAGCACTTATTGTATTGTTGTCAGCTATATAGAGTATAGTTTTTAGGAGGTCGTTATCCTCTGAATCAGCCTCAAGTGCAAGATACTCTTTAATATCTGCTTTGAGCCTTTTATGATCTTTTTGTATGAGTTGTGCTGTCATGATCGCATAAATCCCAGAGAGATAATTTTTAGCATCAAGATGGTAGGAACTTAGAAAATGTTGATAGGCATTAGTCATGTCTCCCATCTGTGCATAAGTGAGTGCAAGATTGTAATGAAGAATGGAGTGTTTAGGTTGTATTTTTACAAGAGAGAGAAGTTTTTCATTTGCTTTTCTTGTTTTAAATTGCAGTGCAAGCTTGATGGCTTGGACAATACCTTTGTTTACAGAGGAGCTTGATGCACTTTTTTTGAGATATATTTTAGCATTATCTATATTATCAAGATAGATATTTGTAGTTCCTTTTTTTATCTCTTGTATGGAAAATTTTGGATTAAAGATCTTATACGGGGAAAAGTAAAAGATTTTTTGATATTTTATGAGCTTACTCGAGCGCATCTTCTCTCTATAGTTCTTTTGTGCCTCTTTTGGATTAAAAAGCTCTTTTTTGAGAGTAACTTTGAGAGGATAAGGTTTGTAAACCTCTTCACCAAACATATCGGTAGTATTTTGAATGAGTGTACCACCAGCAGTAACTTGACCAGATTTGAGTTGAACAAAAGCTAGTGCTAAAGCAGATTTTACTGGCTCTATATTATTTTGTAGTGCTTCGTTGAGATGTTGTTTTGCCAGATTAACATCTCCCACCCTTGCATAGAGAAGACCAAGAGCAAAAGAGTCTTTTTTGTCATAATTATTTTCAAGGTTTTCTATGGCATCATAGTTGTTTTGTAAAAATGCATTTACTCTTGCTTGGATATGTTTTTGAGTTTTTGGATAGGCATCAGTTGTAGGGTTGTTGAGTGAGCTGAGTGTCTCTAAGTAGTTGTCTTTATAATATTGGATGAGAGTATAATAATAAGAGTATAAGGGAGAATTTACTTCGTGGGGAAGATACGCATAAGCTAGGTTAATATAATATTTAAAATTTGTTTTATCATCTATGTGTAAAGAGCATACCGCAGCATTTATTGCACTTACACATCTTTTTTCTCCATTGTTTATTGCTTTTTGAAATGATTTAAGTGCAACAGTATATTGTTTATTTTTGAGCTGTGCAACACCAAGGTTATAGTGTGAGATGGACTCACTAAATTCAGCAATTTTTTCATACAAAAAGAGTGCCTTATCTTTAGAACCATTTGTATATAAGTAGTTTGCTTTTGCTATCATATCATCAAGCTTTGTAAGTGCGACAGGTTTTGAACTCTTCTCTTTTAGCCTCTTTTCTATAGTGTCTAAAGATAATTCCTTTTTTTGTTTCTTTTGGGATGAGAGGGTTAGGATAAGAGTTATAATGATGAGGATAACTACAAAAATACCAATTCCAATAAAGATTATTTTCTTTTTTGCTTGTGAATTATTGTTTTTCGGAAGGGTGCTCTTAGCTTCCTCATCATTTCCAGCTGCATCACTTTCTTCAATGATGATTATCTCTTCTTCTTTTTCAGCCATTCATTCCCCTCATTTTGTCTCTTACAAGCAAAAATAGTGCCACTAAAAAAAGTCAATACAATTTGTTTTAAATCTTTTATTTCATCTTGACTTGCAACTTTATGTTGGCTTAAAATATTGTTACAATGGGTTAATGAATACTCAATATCTATTAATGTCGTAAAATAAATATAAAAAGATGACCTAAGGTGTGACCTGTAGAAAACTTAAATTTTTAATTATCGTAAAATAGGGGATTGAAGGGTGTAAGTGTTGGTGACCCCGAGGAGAATTGAACTCCTGTGACATGGATGAAAACCATGGATCCTAACCGCTAGACGACGGGGCCAAACTATAAAGTTATTTTTGAATTAGTTGTGCTGAAGTTTGAAGCGAAGCACACTAGGTATGTGAGTTTCAAGCTAAAATGCAAATAATCAAAAAATGGTGTCCTGTGATGGATTCGAACCATCGGCCACATCATTAAAAGTGACGTGCTCTACCAGCTGAGCTAACAAGACATTTTGCCTCTTATACTTAAGAGGTCGAAATTATAGGCAAATAGTTTTTTTATGTCAACATAATTTGAGTAAAATTTTATAATTTGTTGATTTTTGTACCGTTTAGGCGATAAAATCATAGAAGGAGGAAGAATTTCAAAACTAAATACAATGTCAAATATTAAAAAACAATGAGATGTTTAATGCCTAATTTATTTGAATAAGTGTAGAATTGGCATATTCAATTTAAAGGGTTCAGATATGAACAAAATAGTTTCGTTTTTAATGGTAGTTGGTGTGAGTGTTTTTTTTAGTGCTTGTGGAGGGAGTGCTGCAAGGATTGTTATCCCTTCTTATACAGCTCCTAAAGAGGCGGCAAAAATCTCTAAGATAGAAACAAAAGATGAGTTTATCTCCGATAGTGCCTACCTCGCACTTTGGATTAACCCAGATGTAGCTAATGCAAAGAAAACAAATCCGCAGCTTGAAACTATGCTTATTGATAGCGTTAAAGCAAAGATCACTGAAACAAACTTCATCACCCTTGATCCTTTAGGTGGAGATGATGGTGTTGCACTGAATATGAGTATCTCAAACTATGAGTTTAAAGATAATGGCAATAAAGTCTCACTTTCATTAGATGTCACTTTTACATTAGCTCGTGGTGTAGATGAGTTTTTAGTCAAGCAGTATAGCTCAAGAGCAAATCGTCAGTCAAAAGATAAAACAAAATTACCAACAGAGAACGAACTTGCAGCTCAAGGTGTTGACAAAGTTGTGAAATATTTTATCGCAGATATCTCACCCCTCAAGACATTTCAGCTTCGTGAATTTAAATCAACTCCCAAAGGTTTAGAAGTTGTCATCCCTTATGCAAAACAAAAAAATTACAAAGGTGCTATTAAAGCAATGAATAGATATAAGGGTGAAAAAGATATGAGTTACTATTATAATCTTGCTATTTTATATGAAGCAGAAGCTAGTATAACTGAAAATATGAAACTTTTAAAGCGTGCTCAGTATAACTATGAAGAAGCTATATCAAAAGGTGGATTTAAAGATAAACTAGTCATAAACGCCAAAGCAAGATTTGATAAGTTTTACGATCTTCTTGATCGAACAAAAAAACAAGATAAAGTAAACGCAGCACTAAGAAAAGATAGAGATTCTATGGCAGGTAGTAGTGATGATGAGTACGAATAAAAGAGCTATATAAAGCTAAATATAAATAAATTTACACATTTAATGTTAAATTATTGTTTTATATGCTAAAGTTCTGTCAATTTAATATTAGGAAAAAAAATGACAAAAAAAAAGTCTTTATGGATTCAAATAATAGCTATAGCCGTTGCAGGTGCAGCTATGAGTGGTTGTGCATCACTTCAAGAGGGTTTTGCATCACAAATGGAAGTTCCGACACTTGAGAAGCAGGCGAACCGTGTAGCGACAGGTATGACAATCGTCAGAGAAAACAATATCATGGCATTTAAAATGCCAATCTCTGCAGATGCACAGTGGCCAACGATGATTAGTGCTGAACTTAATGCTACTCAAAAGCAAGATATAGCAAATATACTTCAAACAGGACCTT
>WFMY01000049.1 GCA_015488855.1 Helicobacteraceae bacterium | reverse complement strand
TGTTTACTCTGATATGTTCCAAAATTACTAATCTCATACTGCTCAAAGCCATAGGACTGTATGCTCTTAAAAAGCCATGAGGTCTGGGAGAGTTCCTCTCTAGCCATTTGAGGTTTTTTCTCAAAGGGTGTTCCCTCTTCAATGGTAAGGGCATAGGCACTTAGATGGTTGATAGGAAGTGTAAATGCTGTTTTTATATCGCATTCAAGAAGCTCTTTTGTATCTCCTAGTGTAGCGTATATCAAATCAAGTGAGATGTTTTCAAAACCAACTTCTTTAGCATCTTGTACAGCCCTAAGAGCATCTGCACTTGAGTGCGCTCTGTTTAGTAGTTTTAACTTAGTATTATTAAAACTTTGAGTGCCAAAACTGACTCGATTGACACCAAGTGCATACATACCACTCAGCCACTCTTTTGATGCACTGTTTGGATTTGCTTCAGTTGTAATTTCGCAATTTTGCTGCAAATAGGGCTTTATTTGCTCAAAGAGTTCTTTGTAAAGTTCTGGGGTAACTGTAGAGGGAGTGCCTCCGCCTATGAAAACACTCTCAATAGAGTTTTTTTTTACATCAAAGGTTTTAAGTTCAAATTTTAACTGTTGCAGCAAGGCGAACATATAGCTTTCTTTGAGGTGAAACTTATCGACATAAGAGTTAAAAGCACAGTAAGAACATTTTGAATCGCAAAAGGGAATGTGGATATAGATTAACATGGGCTAATTGTAACTAAGTTTATACTAATGTCTGTTGTAAACTTGGTTTAATAGCTATTTTTGTATAATCGCGATATTAAAACATAGAAGTTGAAAATGAAAAAAAAAGATTTATACCGTCCAAATGTCGCAATGATTTTAGTCTCACATAGGTATCCTCAAAAAAAAGAGATATTTATAGCACAAAGAAATGACTTACGAGATGTTTGGCAGTTTCCTCAAGGTGGCATAGATAAAGGTGAAGAGGTGCAAGAGGCACTTTTTCGTGAACTAGAAGAGGAGATAGGGACAAATAAAGCAAGCATTGTTGCAGAGTACCCTGAGTGGATATCGTATGATTTTCCTCCTAAGATAGCAAAGAAGATGAAACCTTTTGTTGGACAGACTCAAAGATACTTTCTTTTAAAATTTGATGAAGATGCTGAGATAAACATAGATACAAAACATCCAGAGTTTGATGCTTATAAGTTTGTTGGTGTGGATGAGGTGTTGGGACTGAGTGCATCTTTTAAACAGGATGTCTATAAAAAAGTTTTGAGCTATTTTAAAAATGAGGATTATTTGTAGATGTTGGTTGTACAAAAATTTGGTGGTACAAGTGTTGGTGACTTGGATAGAATCCAAAATGTAGCTAATCGTGTAAGTACAACTAAAAAAGATGGAAATGATGTTGTTGTAGTTGTTTCAGCTATGAGTGGCGAGACAAACAAGCTTGTTGGATATGCTGAGCATTTTTCAAAAAATCCTAGTCGTGCAGAGATGGATATGTTGTTAAGTTCAGGAGAGAGAGTAACGGCTTCACTACTCTCAATTGCACTGGGTGAGATGGGTCATGATGTAGTAGCAATGACAGGAAGAAAAGCGGGCATAGTTACAGATAACTCTCATACAAAAGCACGCATAGAAGAGATAAATCCTCAAGCGATGCATGATGCTCTTAACGATGGGAAGATTGTTGTTGTGGCAGGTTTTCAAGGGGTTAATGCTTCAGGAGATATCACAACACTTGGTCGTGGGGGAAGTGATCTCTCTGCTGTAGCTATTGCGGGAGCACTTAAGGCTGATCTGTGTGAGATATATACAGATGTAAGTGGTATTTACACCACTGATCCACGCATAGAACCTAAGGCAAAAAAACTCGAGAGCATCTCTTATGATGAGATGTTAGAGTTAGCATCTCTTGGGGCAAAAGTTTTGCAAAATCGTTCAGTAGAGATGGCAAAAAAACTCAATGTAAACTTAGTAACACGGACAAGCTTTTCAAATGAGGAAGGTACACTAATCACAAAGGAAGAAAATATTATGGAAGCACCCTTAGTAAGCGGAATAGCATTAGATAGAAACCAAGCAAGAATCTCACTTATGGGTGTCAAAGATAGACCAGGCATTGCTTCTGATATTTTTAACAAACTCGCTACTGCTGAGGTAAATGTTGATATGATTATCCAAAACAAAGCCCATGATGGTGCGACAAATATTGACTTTACTGTTCCCGTAAGTGAACTCAAAGATGCAAAATCAGTAGTAGATAGTTTTGTTCAAAGTGGAGATATTGATGCGGATTCATACAATGAAGATATTTGTAAAGTTTCTGTTGTAGGTGTTGGTATGAAGTCACATGCTGGTGTTGCAGCTCGTGCTTTTTTAACTATGGCTGACAACAACATAAACATAAACATGATCTCAACTTCTGAGATAAAAGTATCTATGATGATAGATGAGAAGTATGCTGAACTTGCAGTACGCTCACTTCATGATGCTTATGAGCTAGAAAAGTAAGCATTGTGGTAGAATTTGCCCAATGGAGTTTAGATACTTTAAGAGAGGAGGGGGCATCTCTTTCATGGCTTGAAGAACATCGTTTTGACTGGGCTACTTCTACATCGCTTGCTTTAGAGCAAATTCTAGATGGGAAAACTATCATTCTTATTACAGATGAAAAAAGAAAATGGTTAGAAGAGTATATCCTCTCAAATATCAATGCCCAAAAACCTGACCGTCCACTTTTGCCAATCTTGAGTATTGATAGTATTTTTGCACATTTTAATAAGGCAAGTGGTGGTGAGATGATGGATATGATAGAGGATATGATATCTCTTTCATACAAAGAAGATTATTTTTTTTGGTATATAGGATGTGGAGATGACAAGCGTTCAGATATAGCTAAAAGAAAAGATAATAGTTATTTTTGGATATTTGATGAGGAGTATTCAAACAGCTTTATGCTTAAGAGTTATGATAAAAACCTCGATATAAAACTTTTACAAATCTATCGTCAGTTTGACCTTGCTCTTAATGCTGCACTATTTGGAGAGGTAGATGTCACTTCATGAATCCTCTGATGCGCACATCTATATAAGCTCAGATATCCATACAGCCTATGAAAATTTTAAACAAAAATTTCATCCACTTCGAGTCGTTGGTTTTGTTAAAGATCTGTTTAAACTAGAAGATGCGAAAGCTGTTGTAGCAGAGTCTTATATTAGTGAATCCCAAACGAAGTACATTATATTTGGTGGAGTAAGTTTTACAAATGAAGCACAAAACTCTCTTTTAAAAGTTTTAGAAGAACCTCCTAGAAATATTAAGTTTATTATCCTTTCCCCTACAAAGTCAAATCTTCTTCCAACTGTTCGCTCAAGACTTCCTATAGTAACAGGCAAAGTAACACATTCGTTTGAAAGTGTAGATATAAACCTAGCTCGGATAGATTATGATGAGGTTTTTAACTTTTTAAAATCAAATGCAAGAGTTTCCAAAGAGGAGGCAAAACTTCTCATAGAGGCTTTATACAAAAGAGCTACGCAAGAGCAGAAACTTATTCTAAGTGCATCTCAGTTAGATAATTTTGATAAAGCGTATAGACTGCTTAACCTAAATTCTCGCCCACAATCTGTTTTAGCACTTATACTTATGGGTTTTGCACATGCTGATTGAAAAACTAAACTCACACCTTGATATACAAGCAACTTTAAAAGAACTAGGGGTTGATGGTGGTGGCATCCAAATCCTCTCAAACAAAGCAAAGATACATATCATTAGTATCAAAAATCTTCATGTAGGTGCTGCTAACATTCTCAAGCAAGATGCTCTAAGCATCGGAGCAGACTTAGCAGTGCCAAGAGGTACTGTTGTTGCCAAAACACCTGAGGTTGATTGTTTGTTGATTGCGACAACTACGCAATTAAAACTCTTAAGTAAAAAAGAGTTAGCCCAACCTTTTGGACTCCAAGAGTTAGCGCATAAACTTGCTGC
>WFMY01000048.1 GCA_015488855.1 Helicobacteraceae bacterium | reverse complement strand
TTTTAAATGCCTCAGGTTTGGTTACGGAGGTAGGAGGGCTTATGACGCATGGTAGTGTCATTGCACGCGAATATGGTTTACCCGCTGTGGTGGGCG
Source organism: Helicobacteraceae bacterium (assembly GCA_015488855.1). GTDB lineage: Bacteria > Campylobacterota > Campylobacteria > Campylobacterales > Sulfurimonadaceae > Sulfurimonas. The sequence continues at coordinate 3,144 of WFMY01000048.1, read as the reverse complement.
TGATTGATGCCACTAAAAAAATTAAAACAGGACAACGCATACGGGTTAATGGTGACGCTGGATATGTAGAAATCCTTTCTGATAAAAGGGATGAAACTTCATGAAACTAACAGCAATAATTTTCATCGCTTTGCTAGGGGCTCTCATCTTTTACACTTGGCTACAAGGCACTCAAACCTTTTCATTAGCTTTGGAAAACTCACTTAAACAACTCTTAGGTTTTGCTCCAATACTTATTATGGCAATTATCATGGCAGCTTTTGTAGAAACAATAATGCCACAAGATTTTGTAGAAAAATGGTTATCAGAGGAATCTGGTTTGCGTGGAATTCTGCTGGCTTGGGGTGCAGGTATTATCACACCAGGTGGTGGTATTGTCGGTATGCCATTGGTAGCTACACTTTATAAAGCAGGTGCAAGTTTGCCCGTTCTAATGACCTATCTCACTTCATTGGTTACTCTATCATTTATTAGAATTCCTATAGAGGCAAGTTTTTACGGTTGGAAAATCACCTTCTTGCGTATTGGAGTTTCGCTCATATTGCCTTTGATCGCTGGTGGTTTAACTTATTTATTTATAAAGGTTTATCAAATATAATTTATGTAGGGAAAATAGAAAATGTAATAAGCACTTCGAAAGGTTATTTTTAATATAGCAGGGAACAAATACAGATGAATAGTCATACCAATCCCCATTAGAAATCGAAACTTTAAATAAAAGATAAGCTACTAGTTGCAAGGCAGACTATCGCCAAAAGATGTTATTATCAAGAAAAAGCTTACAGATAATGAATTTTATGATTTTCTACTTTTAAGGCACTTATGATAAATATTATCATTACTAAGTTACTATTAAGTCAATAATGATTATCATTACATAATTTATTTTTAGGTTACTCTATGAAAGCTCTTATGCTACTGATAATAATGTTTGTAATATCTTTATTTGCTCAAGATATAATCTCAAAGCAAAACAGAGAATCCCCTCACTCGATAAAAGATACACTAACCCTACCTCAAGTTCCCAGTATAACCAATCTGGATGTAGTATCAAATGTAAAATATATGTTTGAAGACGGGGAGTTTAACGGACAATTTATAACAATGTATGCTGGATACAATGCCGCGTCAAATGCCATAGGTAGCAATCAGAACGCCTACTCAACATCCAATGGAGGGAAAATCAAATATGCACTAGCTAAACTTGATGGCTTTAATGCAGCGGTTGCCTTATATGCTTCTAGGGACATATTTGCACTCTCAGGAGATATCAACCAAGGACACCAAAACTATGAACTCTCTTCTAGCAGTGGTAAATATACAAGTCTCGCAGAAGCATATATTAACTACAATAATGGCAATTTCAATCTAAGAGCTGGAAGACAGGTTTTACAAAATCCACTCGTAGATAACGACCCTATACGAATTATTCAAGATACTTATGAAGCATATATCCTTACATATCTATATGGTGATTTGACTTTTACTGCAGGCAATGTAGAAAAATGGCAGGGTTATGATGCAGGGTTGATAAATCATTTTATTACCGTCGGTCAAAATGGTTTATGGCTTGGCGGTGTGGAATTTTCAAACAAGAACATAGACAGCAGTTTATGGATTTACAATATACTTGATATGACCAATGCAACATATACAGATGTCTCATATCATGTTAATCTAACACCAAATCTATTTTTACAAGTAAGTGCGCAATATATAAACGAGCAAGAGATTAAAAATAGCGGGATAAGTGCAAATGTATATGGAAGCATGATGGAGCTCATATACCATAGATTTAATATCTTTGCTGCTTATAATGCATCCATAGTTCCAAAGCACAAACAAAGTTTTAGCGCTTTTGGAGGCGGTCCTCTTTACACGAGCATGGATACGATGATAATTGACAACATAGCAGTAGACAGAGATGCCCAGGCATTTGTTATCAGTCCGTCATATACATATAAAAATCTTAGTTTTATTTATGCATACGGAAGATTCACTGGCAATGCAAATTCACAGGGGGCAAAAGCAAATACAATAGAACAAGATGCCAGAGTGCAGTATAAGCCAAATGATAAACTCACTCTAGCACTCATGACTGCAGTTTATAACGATGTTCAAAACCCCAGTAAATCCGGTAATCATTGGAAAAGACTAGAGGGATATATAGAATATAATTTTTAGATAACAATAATGGCTATTATACTTACTGTATCTTCCACCTACACTCTTTGAATGCAGCTTTTGCTTTAGAACAAAGAGGTGCATCTACAAAAAGTATTTTATGCTTGTAGTTGTGTCCACTAAAGACGCATAGTTTATTGTATATCTCTTCAAACTTATGCACATCTTTCATCAAAAGTCTTGACTTTTGACTTATAGCAAAGATAGCCCAAAAGTAACCATTGACATCTGTTGCTTTATATATCTTAATTTTGTTTCGGATGCCAAGCTCTTTTGGAGCCACCTCTTGCATCTTTTTAAATAATTTGCCTTTTGCACGAAAAGAATCTACTACCATTTGCATATCAATATTTCTTACCTTTTTCTTTTTTAAAATTGTATCATTTTCATGCTAAAACTTTAGGTAGTTTTATCTTTTTCGATGCTCTATTCTCTCTACAATCTTTTTAAAATCTTTATTGATTGCAAAGCATGAACGCATTGTACAGGCTATATAGTTTTCATTTTCTGTAGCTTTTGTAAGTAAAAATGGATATTTGATCTTGAAAATCTCCAGAGCATGCTTTTGGAGATTTGTTTTTGATGACTTGAGTGTAACTATATTTTCTTCTAACATTAAAAATGCTTTTGCACTTGCAGGGACTTGAGTTTGTTTTGTCTCTATTTTTTCATTGATACTTTCTAAAGTTTTTATCGCGATTGCTTCATATTTAAAAGAGGATTTCAAAGAAGCAAGATGCAGTGCATTTTGTATCATTTTTGCTAGAGCTGATGTATAGTACTTGTCATTGAGACCTGCTTTTATTTTGAGGGCATCATCACTCAAATACCAAATTCCATTTTTGTAAAACTTTGTTTTAGCTTTGTCAAAAAGGTATTGTGCAAAGTCCAATTTATGTTGCTCATAATCAATACTATACCCCACTAAAAGTGCAGAGATAAAAAAACTATAGTCTTCTA
>WFMY01000047.1 GCA_015488855.1 Helicobacteraceae bacterium | reverse complement strand
TTGTTAGTGTAGGCGATGATGGGTGCTGTTGTGGCATAATCGTGCAAGGCATCTGCTTTTTTTGCTTTTTTTACTGCTTCTTCGGTAAAATCATAATTATAAAAAGTTTCACAAACTTGCTGATCTTTTTTCATATTTATCTCTTTATAGAGTTTATCACCATAAGTTTTGGAGTTTTGAGCGTATAAAAAATTGCCAGAGGCTGTGTCAATAACATCAAAATAGTCATTTTTATATTCTAGCTCATATTTTTGAGGATAGGAACCATCATTAAGAACAATATTGAGTGCACTAAGCTTATTGTAAAGTTTTTCATGCTTTTCTTTGAAATATTGCATATTTTTATTATAGGTATCTATAGCTTTTTCTTCAACACTTTGCATTGTATTTTCCTAGTGCATAATTTGGGATAATATTACTATAAGATGGCATAATTTATGCTTTAGAATAAAATAACTACAACAGGATCTAATGGATGAGTTTTTACAACAGTGGCAAACTAGATGCTATTTTTAGCAATGCATCAAATCAAACATATATCATTGCTGAGATAGGTATCAATCATAATGGAAGTTTTGATGAAGCTATCAAACTCATAGATGCTGCAGTGGAAGCAAAGGTAGATGCTGTTAAATTTCAAAAAAGAGATTTAGAAGCTATCTACTCTAAAACTATTTTAGATGATGCCAATACGCAAGAGTGGAGTTTTGAGTATCTCATCCCTCTTTTAAAAGAGGTTGAGCTCAGTGATGGTGAGTACAAAAAGATTAGAGAGTATTGTAACCACCAAAAGATTGATCTTATCATCACCCCTTTCGATGAGAACTCTGCAAAATTTGTAGGTGAACTTGGGGTAAGTGCCTTTAAAATCTCCTCAGCAGATATGACAAATGTTGCACTTGTACAAGAGTGTGCAAACTATGGCGTCGCTCTTTTAATCTCTACTGGGATGTGGCAAGATGAAGATATCAAAGAGTGTGCACTTTTTTACAAGTCTCAAAAAATTCAGTATGCTTTTTTACTTGCACAGTCAACCTATCCTGCCCCTTATGAAAATCTCAATCTCAAGTATTTTCAAAGACTCCAAGAGCTTTCACAAAATGATGTAGTAGGGTATTCTGGTCATGAAAGGGGTACATTTATCCCAGTTGCTTGTGTAGCCATGGGGTATAAGATCATAGAAAAACATATCACTTTTGATAAAACGCTCAAAGGTCCAGATCATAAAGCATCGATGACCCCGAGTGAGTTTGGGGAGATGGTGAGTAATATTCGTGATTTAGAATCCGCTTTAACGAGTGAAAAAAAAGTCAATCAAGCTGAAATGTTGAACAAAGAGGCTTTTGCAAAGTCAGCTGTAGCGGTGAGAGATCTGCCAGTTGGACATGTCCTCATCAAATCTGATATTGTCTATAAGTCTCCCGGAAAGGGGATATTTCCTCATCACATATATAAATATTTTGGAAAAATCATAAAAAACCCCATCAAGAAAGATCATTATATTAATGATACTGATTTTAAAGAAGTACTCAAGATAAAAGATTGGAAAAAGTTTGAGTTTACTCAAGAGTGGGGAGCAAAATGCCGTTTTCATGATTATGATGCCTATAAAATGCTTCACTCAAAAGTTGTAGAGTTCCATTGTTCTCAGAGTGATTTGGATCTGGAGTTTATACCAAAAGAGGTCTCTCAAGCTGGACTCATTATCCATGCGCCAGAGGTTTATGATAGAAAACTCATAGATATTTGTTCTAAGGATGAGGAGTATGTCCAAGAGTCACTGAGTATCTTACAAAAAACCATAGATAAAACTCTAGAGTTGCATAAATATTTTCCACACCATAAACCAAAGGTTGTTATGCATCTAGGTGGGATGTTTTTAGATGATAAAAATGTAAAAGATACAGATATACTCATAGACAGAGCGATCCAAAATTTTGCAAAACTAAAGTATGATAAAGAGACAATAGAGATCATCCCTGAAAATTTACCACCAAGACCTTGGTACTTAGGTGGAGAGTGGTTTCAACATGCTTTTATGTCTAGCCGTGATATGTTAAGGTTTTGTCAGCATTTTGACTTAAAGATGACTTATGATGTGTGTCATGCGCA
>WFMY01000046.1 GCA_015488855.1 Helicobacteraceae bacterium | reverse complement strand
TCACCAAATATGATCTCAGAACTTTTTACGAAGATGATCAATGAGATGGTAGAGGATGAGATAGCACAGTTTAGAGATACCAGCGGATTCTGATATAATTGCGATAAAAAATAAAGGTGTAAGTACAATGATAACATTTAGTGAGATGCTCCTAAAACTACAAGAATTTTGGATGAAGCAAGGTTGCAACATAGTCCAACCTTATGATATACCAGCAGGGGCTGGAACATTCCACCCTGCTACATTTTTGCGTTCACTTGACTCTACACCTTGGGCTACTGCTTATGTAGCACCATCTCGTCGTCCTACTGATGGTCGTTATGGAGAAAATCCAAATCGTTTAGGTTCGTACTATCAGTTTCAAGCACTCATAAAACCCTCTCCAGACAATATCCAAGAGTTATATCTTAAGTCATTAGAGTATCTTGGTCTTGATGTGAAAAAGCATGATATCCGTTTTGTTGAAGACAACTGGGAATCTCCAACACTTGGGGCATGGGGTCTTGGTTGGGAAGTATGGCTCAATGGTATGGAGGTAACACAGTTCACTTACTTTCAACAAGTTGGAGGGATTGAGTGCAGTCCTGTTGCAGTAGAGATTACCTATGGAACGGAGCGACTTGCTATGTACCTTCAAGGGGTGGATAATATTTTTGACATAGTATGGGGTGAAAATGAATTTGGCAAAACTTACTATCGAGATGTTCATAAAGAGAGTGAGATAGAGTTTTCTAAGTATAATTTTGAAGTAGCAGATACCCAGATGCTCTTTCATGAGTTTAATGCAAAATGTGATGAATGTTTGCGTACTCTTGAAGCCGAACTTCCATTACCAGCCTATGACTTGTGTATGATGGCATCAAACACTTTTAATATCTTAGATGCGAGAAAAGCTATCAGCCAGACTGAGAGACAAAACTATATGCTTAAGATTCGTGAACTCTCAAAAGGGTGTGCAGAGCTTTACAAGGCACAAGAGGTAGAGAGAATAGAGCGGGTAAAAGCTTAAGTATTACAATAATATGTCAATTTGACATATTATTGTAATTATTTAATGCTTTGATGTAAAATACTTTAAATGCAATAAGGATTATAAATGACGCAAATAATGTATCCAAATAAAGTAGAAGCTAAGAGCCCTTTAAGGATTATTGATTTATTTGCAGGCATTGGTGGTATTAGAACTGGGTTTGAAAAAGTATATAAAAAAGATTGTGAAATTGTTTTTTCTTCAGAGATAGATGAAAATGCAAAGAGAACATATTGTTTGAATTACAACGAGATGCCACATGGAGATATAACAACGATAGATGAAAAAGAGATTCCATCACACGATATTATTTTAGCAGGTTTTCCATGTCAGGCGTTTAGTGTAGCTGGGCATCGAAAAGGGTTTGAAGATACACGAGGGACACTTTTTTTTGATGTAGTCAGAATTGCAGCTTACCATAAACCTCAGGTGCTTTTTTTAGAAAATGTCAAAGGTTTTGTTGGGCATGATAATGGCAATACATTTAAAGTAGTGAAGAAAACATTAGAAGATTTAGGTTATAAAGTATTTAGTGAGGTTTTAAATTCTAAAGATTTTGGAGTAGCTCAAAATAGAGAAAGAATCTATATAGTAGCTTTTTTAGACAAAAGTATAGATTTTAAATTTCCAAAAAAGCAAAAATTAAATAAAACAATTCATCATTTTTTAGAAGATAATATAGATGATAGTTTCTATTACAACGATAAACCATTATATGAAAAAATTAAAACAGATGTAAAGTCTAAAGATACTCTTTATCAATGGCGTAGGCAATATGTGAGAGAAAATAAAAACAATGTTTGCCCAACTTTAACAGCAAATATGGGTACAGGTGGACATAATGTGCCTATTTTAAAAGATGATAAAGGGATCAGAAAATTAACCCCTAGAGAATGTGCAAATTTTCAAGGCTTTACACACAAACTTAAATTTCCTAAAGATTTAGCCTTATCTCATCAGTATAAACAAGTAGGTAATTCAGTTACAGTTTCTGTAATAGAATCAATAGCTAAAGAGATTGAAAATGTTTTACGATAATCAGGATACTACGAAAAAAAATGACTATAAAGATGCGTTAAAAATCATAGGGAGTTTATCAAACTTATTTTCTGATTCAAAAGTCCCATACTTATATTATAGAATAGCAGAAAAAATATTTTGTAATTCATTTTTAGCTCAAGATTTATCAAGAGGTGATGTCGCTTTAGACGCAGTAAAAGGTGATACGGGGATAGGTTTAAAAACATTTTTAGAAGGGAATAGTAAATCTTTTCAAAAAGTTGCAGAATTTAATAAAGATAAGTTCCTATATGAAGATAAAAGTCCAAAAAAATTAATTCAAACTGTATCTAAGCTTCGAAATGAACGGATAAAATTTACTGAAAATTTATATGGGATTAGTGATTCTATCTATCATTGTGTAGTAAGGAATGATAACTGTTTTAAGATACATGAAGAGCTTATGGACTCCATAGATATAGCTAACATAGCTGATGTTAAAAAGGTGAAAAATACAATAAAATTTAATGATGGACTACATGATTACTCTTTTAATACCTCTAAAAGTACACTAACAAAAAGGTTTAAAACTGATCATCCATTGTATGAATTTGATGTAAAGATCTTATCAAACCCCCTTGAAGAGATAAAAAATTGTATTTTACAAAATGATTTACAATATGATGCAAGCGATAGAATAATACAAACGGTTTATTTGCCATTATATGGGAAAAACAAATTTGTTTATGAGAGAAGCGGACTTAATCAATGGAACGCTAATGGTAGAAAGAGAGATGACAATGAAGTATATATTCCAATCCCAGTAAAAGTACATCTAAAATCTCCAGATTTTTTCCCAAAAAGGGAAACCCCATTTAATTTAAAATTACCAAATGGTGATGTGTTATTAGTGAAGGTATGCCAAGATGGCAACAAGGCATTAATGTCATTTTCAAATAGGGAGCTAGGGAGATGGTTATTGCGAGATGTTTTAGCCTTAGAAGATGGTGAACTTTTAACATACCAAAAACTACAAATACTTGGGATAGACTCTGTAAGAATAGATAAAATAGATGAAAAAAACTATGAAATAAATTTTGCTTCTTTAGATAGTTATGAAAATTATTTACAAAGTAATTAAGCCTTGAGTACAACTCTCATAGGTCAGATAGATAGAATTCTTTTTGAGAGTGAAGAGTTTTTTATAGCAGTATTAAAAACTGGTGAAAAAATATCAGGCTCTTATGTGCAAACGAGTATCTCTACTCTTAAAGGTTCTGCAGTTACTCTGAGTGGTTACTGGGATGAGCATAAGAAATACGGCAAAACTTTTAAGTTTGACCACCTCAAAGTCAACCAAAATCCACTTTTTTTCTTTTTAAACAAAATCATCAAAGGTTTTACAAAAAAACTCTCAGCTGAACTCATAGAGAAGTTCGGAGAAAAAGGTCTCATAGATATTTTAGACAATGATATAGAGCGACTTTTAGAGTTTGATGGCATCAAAGAGAAACGACTCAAAAAGATTCAAGAGAGTTGGAAAAGATTTCACTCTATGCGAAAACTTGGTGAATTTCTCACCCCTTATGAAGTAACACCAGCCCTTCTTACCACTATCTCAACAGCGATGAAAGAGGTAGATGACCCTTGTACAAAGATAAAGAATAACCCCTATATCCTCACAGCCATCAACAACATTGGCTTTAAGCGTGCCGATGAATTAGCTTTAAAAATGGGTGTAGAACTTGCTGATGAGAGGCGTATAAGCTCTGCTATGGATTATGTTTTATTAAACTATTGCGAGCAACAGGGTAACTCTTGTTTAGCTAAAAACATACTCTTTGATGCTCTTGATGAACTTTTGGGTTTTATGGGGAGAGTAGAGCTTTATGAGGCAGCTTTAGTAGAGAGAGTTACAGAGGGTTCTATCGTACTGATGAAAAATGAGCGAGTATCTCCTGCTAGGCTCTATGATGCAGAGAAGTTTTTGTATGATGAGTTTAAGAGACGCTCAAAACTTGATAGTGGTGGATTTGTAAAGGACTTAGATGCCTTTTTAAGTAAGAGTAAACTTCAACTCGGCTCGCAGCAAAAAAAAGCGGTGGAGATGCTCAACCAAGGGGTAAAACTTCTTTTTTTAGTTGGATATGCTGGAACAGGCAAAAGCACAACTTCAAAAACTATACTAGACTTGCTCAACACTCGTTACGATGACAAAGAGATCATCACTTGCGCCCTGAGTGGCATAGCCTCACAACGCATCTCAGACACAACAGGTTACGAGAGTGCAACAATACAGAGTTTACTCATGAAACATGAGGACTTGTTTCCTTACAGTGTAGTGCTTATAGATGAAGCTTCGATGATAAACTCTGCTTTATTTGCTCGAGTTGTAGCAAAGATTCAGCGAGATGCTCTCCTCATCATAGTTGGCGATGATGCACAACTTCCACCTATTGGGGCGGGGAATGTCTTGAGTGATGTGCTGAGTTTAGAGTTAGCTCCCATCATAAAACTTACAGAGATATTTAGACAAAGTGGGGAGCAGGCGATCACATTTATAGCCAATGATATCAGAAAAGGAATCGTGCCAGAGTATAGGCTAAAGTATGAAGATTTTGAGTTTCATGAGGTAAATATACAAAACTATTATGCACTTAAAAATCAACTCTCACAAAAAGAGTTACACAATTTACGCGAAGACAACTCCTCTCAAATCCTTACAAACATAGTGCATCTTGTCGTGGAGTCCATAGAAAAAGCACGATATAGATTAAAAAATAAACTCATCAAAGAGTATCTTAACTATTTTCAAGTTATCACCCCTATGAAAGGTGGCACATTAGGATCAAATAACCTTAATAAGGTGCTTCAAGAGTACTTTAATCCAAATCCCTCTAAGTGTGTGAAGCGGGGAGAGTTGGAGTTTCGTTTGATGGATAAGGTGGTGCATACCAAAAACGAAAACATGAGTTCGTGGAGTGGTGAGGGGTATAAAAATGGTGAAGAATCTTCAAACAGAAGAATCTTTAATGGGATGAGTGGACTTCTTTTTAAGATAGATGAGGACTCAGAACAGCTCTTCGTTTTTTATCCAAATGAAGATGTCGTTGTGGTGTACGAATATGAAGAATTAAAATCACATTTGATGCTCTCTTATGCTTTGACTATCCATAAAGTTCAAGGGATGGAATATGATATTGTGATAATTCCTATGACATTTTCTCATTTCATAATGCACAATACAAAGCTCATCTATACTGCGGTTACAAGAGCCAAGCATAAGTGCATCATAGTGGGCGAAAGTGGCGCTTTTGAGAGTGGATGTAAAAAATTTGAAACGACTCAGAGAGATACTGTTTTGTTGGAACTCTAATAATTTTATGACTTGCTACACAATTATTACACATATTTAGTATATAATCTTTTTATAAAATATAAAGGAATTAAACAATGAAAACAATGAGTCTATTATTTTTATTTGTAATAACACTTTTTGCATCTCCACCTAAGTTCTTGATGCCAGAAGATGCATTTAAGCCAACGGCAAAGATAAATGAGCATTCTCAGATAGTTGCAGAGATTTGGATAGCTAAAGATATCTACTTGTATGATAAGGCTATCAAGTTAGAGATAGTTGATGGCTCAGGAGTTCATATCAAAAAGGTTGTGCGTCCTAAGACACAGGAGCATCATGGAGAACAGGTCTATCTAAGCTCTCCAACTTTTACGGTAGATTTAAAAAAAGATGATGGCGTTAGTGGAATGAGGGAGGTTGAATTTAAGATCTCTTACCAAGGTTGTTCAGAACAAGGTTTGTGCTATGAACCTTATACAGATAGTTTTAAATTAAAAGTAGATACTGCTCGTTTAGGTAAACTCCCAGCAAAAGTACACATGAAACCACTACTTCAGGAAAAAACAACTGCACTAAACAATGAACTCTCGAAAACAGATATGATTGCAGATACTATAAAAAATGCAAATATCTGGATAATCCTTTTAACATTTCTTGGTTTTGGATTACTTTTGTCTTTGACTCCATGTGTTTTTCCTATGATTCCTATCATATCAGGCGTTATTATCTCTCAAGGCGAAGGACTTACAACAAGAAAAGCATTTTTTCTTTCACTCGTTTATGTTCTAGCGATGGCAATAGCATATACCTTTGCAGGTGTCCTTGCAGGTTTATTTGGTGCAAATTTACAAGCAGCACTTCAAAACCCTTGGGTTATCTACTCTTTTGCAGGAGTTTTTGTAGCTTTAGCTATGAGTATGTTTGGTTTTTATGAACTTAAAATTCCAGATTCGATCGTGGCTAAAGTAAGCTCTACTGGTGAGAGAAGTGGTTATATTGGTGTCGCTGTTATGGGCTTTCTCTCAGCTCTTATAGTTGGACCTTGTGTAGCAGCACCACTTGCAGGTGCTCTTGTTTATATTGGGCAAACAGGTGATGCACTTCTTGGTGGAATGGCTCTTTTTGCTATGAGCATTGGTATGGGTATGCCTCTTATCCTTGTTGGTGTAAGTGCTGGTAAATTTATGCCAAAACCTGGAGCATGGATGACTCTTGTCAATGCTTTTTTTGGTGTGTTAATGCTAGTTGTAGCTATCTGGATGCTAGAAAAAGTACTAGATTCCAGTATCACTATGTTTCTCTACGGTGTGACAGGTGTTGGATTTGCATTTTTCCTTGGACTTTTTGACAATGAAAACCACCATCACCATGTGAAAAAAACTATAGCATTTTTACTATTTGGTTACTCTATATCTCTTCTTATCAGTCTGTTAGCTGGCTCAACGAGTATGACACAACCACTCAAAATATTTGTCCCTCAAGCGGGAATAGTGGGTACCTCTTCTCAAGCCCCAACACACGCTACATTCATAAAAGTTACTTCCATAGAGGAGCTAGATGCTCTTCTTTTAAAAAATAAAGGGAAAAAAATAATGGTTGATTTTGCTGCTGATTGGTGCACCTCTTGTAAAGAGTTTGAAGCGGTTACATTTGCTAATGCAGGTGTAGTTAACAAACTCAGTGAGTTTGTTCTCATTCGGGCGGATATAACTGCAAATACAGCAAAAGAGAAAGCTTTGAGCAAAAAGTATGGTGTTTTTGGACCACCTGTAATTTTATTTTTTGATAAAAATGCTCAATGGCAAAAAGGAAAAACTATCGTTGGTTATATGGAGCCAAAACCTTTCTTAGAGCATCTCAATAAG
>WFMY01000045.1 GCA_015488855.1 Helicobacteraceae bacterium | reverse complement strand
TGTATGTTTGGAAGGCTGGGTATTTGATGATGCCCTCTCTGTTGTCTATGAGCCCATAGCCAGGAGCTATGAGCTGATGCCAAGATACTGCATCTACTTGTTGTGAAGCAAAGGCTAAAAGATGGTACCTGAGCATGAAGTTGGCATAGTCCTCTAAAGAGACACACTCCTTTTGGCTTGTTGGAGCATAAGGTGCTGTGTTTGATATGGGCCAATTTGTTTCAGTGAGATAGAGCTTTTGAGAGGTTTTTCGTGAGAGCCAAACCATAGTACTTAAAAGAGCAATCTTATCTGATAAGGCAAATCCTAATTGCATATTTTCAGGAGCACCTCGTCTGTCAACATAAAGAAGGGCTGCGATCCCATCATACTTGTACTTAGATAGATTGAAGAGGGTATGTGCAGTAAAATGGTACTCAAAATCTATAACTCCACTTCCAATAAGTTTAAGTTGAGTAAAAGAGCTGTTTCGTAGGTCATAGGCAGTTTTGAAAAATGCATTATACTCATCAATGCTAAAAAAACCCCACTTTGCTCTGTTGATAGTAGAGCCAATCTCGTAAATGTCCACAAGGCTATCTAGGGTAGAAAAAATTTGAGAAAGATTTTTTTCAAATAATGCTAAGTCGGTTACATTTTCTCTATCTTGTAAGATTTTGAGTGTTACCATAGTCTTTGGTGTTTTTTGTAAAAAGATTTTTAATGCATCTAGAGAGTCTAAATCCCATAGCTTTATTCTAAGAAGGATATGTTTTACCTCAAGTTCTTGGATAAAAGTAAGAGTTTCTTGAGGATTACGCTGATAATCTACACCTAAACAAAAAAATTTTTTAGAATTAATCACTTTTCTTTTGATAAAAGGCATTGCCAGTAGAGAAAGGGGCAATATAACAATGGCTGTTAAAAGAGTTTTAATAAAAGAGGGTAGATGTTTTCGTCTCTCTTTATTTTTATACACTTTATCTTGTATAACATGTGGTTGGTCAGAATATTGATCCCAAATATATGGTTTTTTCATAGGAGAATTATAACTTAACTTTGTGAAAAAATGATACTTTTTTGGAATTGGGAATTGAATTTTATACTATGGATTCATTTGGGTTGTAACTCTATTTATTTATTTTTACTATAATTTCAAAATAATTAAGAAACTAAAGGAAACAAATATGTTTGGAAGTACAGAACTAAAAACTTACGATGTAACTACAGAAGAATTAAGTGCAATGCAATGGGCAAAGATCTCTACAAGTAAAGGTGATATTTGGATAAAACTTTTACCAGAAGAAACACCAAATACGGTAGCAAATTTTGCCCATTTAGCAAATACAGGTTTTTACAATGACCTTTCATTCCACCGTGTAATCCCAGGTTTTATGGCACAAGGTGGATGCCCTAACGGAACTGGAACTGGTGGACCAGACTGGGCTATCCCATGTGAAACAGATAAAAACACAACTCGTCATGAGCGAGGTGCTCTTTCTATGGCTCATGCAGGACCAAATACTGGTGGAAGTCAATTTTTTATCACTTTTGTACCAACGCCTCACTTAGATGGAGTACATACTGTATTTGGACTTATTGACGAAGAGGATGAAGAAAGCTTTGCAGTTCTTGACAGTGTTGAGGGTCAAGATGTTATCAACTCTATTACCATAAGCGAGAATAGGTAAAAAGGAAAAACAATTTTAGTTCACATCTGTTGTAGTGTTGATAGTCACTTTTTTTTACAAAAGCTTCAAACCGATTTTCCAGATGAAAAACTCATTGGTTTTTTTTATGATCCAAATATTCATCCCTATAGTGAATACCAACTTAGACTATTAGATGTAGAACGATCATGCAAAAAACTTGGTATTGAACTCCTCGAGGGTGAGTATGATTATGAATCTTGGCTAGAAGCGGTAAGAGGGCTAGAAAATGAGCCAGAAAAAGGCAAACGCTGTGAAGTGTGCTTTGATAAACGCTTTGATGTTTCGGCAAAAAAAGCTTTAGAGCTTGGCGAGAAAAAGATTACAACTACTCTGCTCGTCTCTCCACTTAAGTCCCAAGAACAATTAAAAGCATCTGGTGATGCCTTTTATGAAAAGCATGGAGTAGAATTTATCTTCGTTGACTACCGTGCAGGTGGTGGAAGTCAAGATCAATCCAGAGTAACCAAAGAGCAACAACTCTATCGACAAGACTATTGTGGTTGTATCTATGGCTTAACTATGCAAAGAGAACAACAAGACAGAGTGATGGATGAGATGTTCTCTCCTGTCTCAAATCAAATTTTACCCTCCTCCATAGAACAACGACTTGAACTTTACCGTGAGAGAAATAGACTTGAAGATGAGGGCATCAACTACAAAATCATTAAACAAAAATTTCTTAACTATAGACAATTTAATTTTCAACTCATAAAAGGAAAAAAAGAGATCCTTTCAGCTTATGCACTTTCATATTCTTATCTCAAACGAAAAAAAGCCCAAGGAAAGATAGAGTTTGAAGATAAAAATATCTATTATCTCAACCGAGAAGAAATAGTTTTTATCACACTATCGTATTACAATAAAATACTTAAGCTTCACTATCAAAACATCAAAGAGCTTCTCTTTCATAGCCCAAGCTTTGAACTTGAACAAAGACTAAGAGTAACTATAACTGGGGACTCATTTAACCTAAGTCCCATAATAGTCGTAGAAGATATTCCTCTTGATACTAAACTAACAATTTCACTAGATTCTAAAATTTATGATGATGTCAAAAGTAAACTAATCAAACTATAATCTTTCTTTTGGTATTATAAGCAAAATTATTTATAAGGCTTATGCTTATGACATTAGATGTTATAGAGATTCAAAAAATCATCCCGCACCGTTACCCATTTTTACTTGTTGATCGTATTACAAAAATAAACGAAAACGAAAATTTAATAGGTTACAAAAATGTAAGTATCAGTGAAAACATTTTCAATGGTCATTTTCCAGGCCATCCTATCTACCCAGGGGTGATGATTTTAGAGGGGATGGCTCAAGCTGGTGGTATCTTAGCATTTAAAAGTATGGGTGATATGACAGAAGAAGAAGCAGCGAACAAAGTTGTTTACTTCATGAGTATTGACAAAGCAAAGTTTAGACACCCTGTCAAACCAGGTGATAAACTCGAATACCGTATCTCTGTGATAAAAAACAAAGGTGCGATTTGGATACTCAAAGGTGAGGCTTATGTTGATGACAAACTTGTTTCAGAAGCTGAACTTAAAGCGATGATAGTTGACAAATAATGGGTAAAATTTCTCCTCAAGCCATCATCGAAGATGGTGCAATTATTGGCACTGATGTTGAGATAGGTCCATTTTGTTTTATATCAAGTCAAGCAAAGATTGGTGATGGAACAACTATTGCACAAAGTACATGTATCTATGGAAAGACCACTATTGGGAAAAACAATACTCTATTCTCACACGCTGTGATAGGCTCAATCCCACAAGATTTAAAATTTAACGGAGAAGATGTTGAACTCATTATTGGTGACAACAATACCATTAGAGAGTTTACGCTTTTTAATCCTGGAACAAAAGGTGGCGGTGGAAAAACCATTGTTGGAAGTCATAATCTTTTTATGGGCTATGTGCATCTTGGTCATGATGTTATCATCGGAAACCACTGTATCTTAGCAAATGCAGCTACTTTAGCTGGACATGTTGAACTCGGCGACTTTGTAGTGATAGGTGGAATGACTCCAATCCATCAGTTTATCCATGTTGGAGACTATGCGATGGTTGGTGGTGCTTCTGCACTTGCTCAAGATGTTCCGCCATTTTGTATGGCTGAGGGCAATCGTGCAACACTCAGAGGACTTAACCTGACTGGTTTAAGACGCCATCTTGAGCGTGAAGATATCAATGAACTCAAATCTGCATATCGAGAACTCTTTGAGAGTGGAAAACCACTCAAAGATACCGCAAGTAAGATTTTAGAGAGTACAAAAAACCATTATGTAAATGATCTCTGCGACTTTGTTTTAAAAACAAAAAGAGGGATTCCATTTGAAAGAAAGAAGATATGATGTCAAGAAAATGTAGCTTTTGTAATGCAGTTGAAAATGAGACCAATCCCCTTATAGCGGGGAATGGTGTCTATATCTGTAAAAACTGTGTTATTAGTGCTTATAAGATTATGTTTGGTGATGAAACACAAACACAAGAGCAAAAACAACTCACTGATGCAGTTACAAAACTGATGACGCCTAAAGAGTTGGATAACTTTTTAGGTGATTATGTTATAGGTCAAGAAAGAGCGAGAAAGTTGCTTAGTGTCGCTGTATATAACCATTATAAGCGTATTTTTAAAAACGATACAGATACTGAGGATGACACAGAGATAGCGAAGTCAAATGTCCTTCTTATAGGTCCAACTGGAAGTGGTAAAACACTTATGGCACAAACTATTGCAAGGGTACTCAATGTACCTATTGCCATAGCAGATGCTACAAGTCTAACAGAGGCTGGTTATGTTGGAGAGGATGTTGAAAATATCCTTACAAAACTGATCCAAGCAGCTGATGGTGATGTACAACGCGCACAACAAGGCATCGTTTTCATTGATGAAGTTGACAAGATTTCTCGTATGAGTGAAAATCGTTCTATCACCCGTGATGTTAGTGGGGAGGGTGTACAACAAGCACTGCTCAAAATCATAGAGGGTGCAGATGTTAACATACCACCAAAAGGTGGAAGAAAACATCCAAATCAAGAGTTTACAAGTATCAATACGAGAGAGATTTTATTTATCTGTGGTGGTGCCTTTGATGGTCTTGGAGATATTCTAAAAAAGAAACAAGGTCAAAATGTACTAGGTTTTGGGCAAAAGAAAAAAACAAAAGAGGAACAAGAAACCACTTATGATATGGTTGAACCTGATGATTTGATTAGTTATGGGGTGATTCCTGAACTTATCGGCAGACTTCCTATTATCGCGTCTCTTAGTGAGATAACTGAGGAGGATATGGTACGCATCCTTACAGAGCCAAAAAATTCTCTCATAAAACAATATAAAAAACTCTTTAGTATAGACAATGTAGAACTCAACTTTGAAGAAGATGCACTTCTCTCTATCGCTAAAAAATCGCTAAAAAGAAAAACAGGAGCACGAGGTCTGCGCGCAATATTAGAAGAAAATATGATAGATATCATGTATGAACTTCCAGAATATGATGGGTATGAAGTTCTCATTACAAAGGGTGTCATCGAAGATGGTGAAGAAGCAATCTATATCAAAAAACAGATAGAAAAAACAGCATAAGGATGAAGATAGAATGATTTTTAGTAAACTAATAGGACTTTTCTCAAATGATTTGTCGATAGATTTAGGAACAGCAAATACAATTGTAATTGCAAAAGGGCGTGGTATCATCATCAATGAGCCATCTGTAGTTGCAGTAAAAACTGAAAAACATGGACATCAACGCGTTCTTGCTGTTGGACATGAAGCAAAAGAGATGGTTGGAAAAACTCCAGGGAACATCAAAGCTATCCGTCCTATGCGCGATGGAGTTATTGCTGATTTTGACATGACTGAAAAGATGATCCGTAAGTTCATCGAAAAAGCACATGGAAGAAGTTCACTCATCTCACCTCGTATCATTATCTGTGTACCCTATGGTTTGACACAAGTTGAGCGTAAAGCAGTTCGAGAATCAGCACTAAGCGCTGGTGCTCGTGAAGTATTTCTCATCGAAGAGCCTATGGCTGCTGCTATTGGTGCTGGGATAGAGATCCGCAATCCACAAGGAAATTTAGTTGTTGATATCGGTGGTGGTACTACTGAGATTGGTGTTGTTTCTTTAGGTGGACTTGTTCTTTCTAAGTCTATCCGTACAGCTGGAGATAAGATAGACCAAGCAATAGTAAATTACATTAGAAAAAAATATAATCTTCTTATTGGTGAAAGAGTTGCTGAAGAGATTAAAATCAACATTGGAACTGCTGTTAGTTTAGACGAAGAACTTCTTATGGTAGTAAACGGTCGTGACCAAGTTGAAGGACTTTTAAGTTCAGTTGAGTTAACAAGTGAAGATGCTAGAGAAGCTATGCGTGATCCTCTTCGAGAGATTGGCGAAGCTCTTCGTGATGTTTTAGAACGAATGCCACCAGATTTGGCAGGAGACATTGTAAATCATGGTATTATCTTGACTGGTGGAGGAGCACTTATTCGCCAACTAGATAAATACCTTTCCGACATTGTTAGAATTCCTGTTTTTGTTGCAGATGAGCCTCTTCTTGCTGTAGCTCGTGGAACTGGTCGTGCACTTGAAGAGATAGATTTATTACAAGAGCTATTTGAGAATGAATAAAGAGCTAGCTAGCTTTTTTTTCATATTTACTGCACTCTTTGTGGGTGCACTTTACTATACGAACATTATTCAAGAACCCTTCATTTATGCCCTTAATGCTCTCAAAACAAGTTATCATTCCTCCATCAAGAGAACAAACGACGCTATTGAGAAACATTTTTTTCAAGCAGGGGAGATAGAATCACTCAAAGAAAAACTAGCAAAATATGAGAACAATCATCTTGTTATGCAACAACTTGCATCTGAGGTTGAAGATCTTTTTGTACTCAACCATTCTACATTAACATCTAATCCAAAGATTGAACTTACTCGTGTCATATCTTATGAAAAGTTTGGAGACCTCAATAGACTATGGATAAATGTCATTGACTACAATAAGACAAAGATATATGGACTTATCTATAATGAGACAGTAGCAGGGATAGTTATACCAAGAAAGTCAAAAGCTTTAGCGTTGCTCAATCGTGATATAAAATGCTCCTATGCAGTGTATATTGGCAAGGACAAAGCACCTGGAATTGCCCATGGAAATAATGAAGAAAACCTGATTGTGGATTTTATCCCAGCATGGCACGAGATAAAAGTAGGTGATGAAGTTATTAGCTCTGGACTTGACAATATTTTCTATAAAGGGATTAAAGTTGGAAAGGTTTTATCTATCACAAAATCTCAAGGTTACCAAATAGCTGTCATTAAACCATATTATGATTCAGATGATCCTAGTTATTTTCATCTCATCAAAAGAGTCAGATAACTAGGATATATTTATTTTACTAACTCAGTTAAATAATCCTCAATATCATCTGGAGTATCTGAGATATCCATAAATTCACCCATAGAAAGAGTCGGATAAGATACTGCGAGATAAAATTTTGGATGCATGATGATCGCTTTATCATCTTCTATAAGAACCATATAGGGTAAAAATGCAACATTTTTCTGTCCTTTAATAGTTTCTATATAACTTTTTTCACCTTTAGCTGTGGGCATTGCTACGCCATAAAGGGTTGCTTTATTTAATACCACTTTAAATACTATATTATTGCCAGCATTACGCTCTAGTGTAGCACCAAGTCCTACTCCTTGAGCTATCTCCTCCATATCTTCATAATAAGGTTGCATTGTCATAAAGTGGTATCCAGCAATATCATCGTCTTCTAAAGCATCTTTACTTCCCACGAGTGTTCCAAAGGCAGATACTAATGAGTTTTTGATCTTTGTTGCCGCTGATTTATCAAAGTCATCTTGTAAAAAAGCACTTAAAAAATACTCTGGGTTTGTGAAGATAAGCTGATTGTCGTTTTTAGAAATCACTACTTTCATCACTGCAGCAAAACCACGCATCTCTTTTGAAGCATTGGTCTTAAGAGCTGGATTTGTAAACGCTATAAGATGATAATTTGGATCACCCATTGCATTATATTCACCTACTACTTCAAAACCATTTGCTTTTAAAGCACTCTTAACACTTGGAGTATCTTTGAGAGTCCCATAGAGATATGCACTTACATCCTCTGCCATAACTGTTGTTGTTGTCACTATTGTTAGTAATATGCTGATAAGTAATTTTTTCACTTGTTTCCTTAATGTTTTTTTATCAAATGATTTGATATTAACAATTCTAATACTTCTGCACTCTCTTGTCAACTAAATACCATATATATAAGTAAATTAAATAAGTGGTGGGTATTTTTGTCTCTTATCGAAGATTAAGTGCTCTTAAGTTATAATCGCATAATTATTATATTTTGAGGTTTATAAACATGCCAAAACGCACCGACATACATACTATTTTACTTATTGGTTCAGGACCTATCATCATTGGGCAAGCTTGTGAATTTGACTACTCTGGAACTCAGGCTGTTAAAACGCTCAAAGAGCTAGGCTATCGTGTAATCCTTATCAACTCAAATCCTGCGACTATTATGACTGATCCAGAATTTGCAGACCGTACTTACATCGAGCCCATCAAAGAAGATGTCATCGCAAAAATCATAAAAAAAGAAAATGTAGATGCAGTTCTTCCAACGATGGGGGGACAAACAGCTCTTAATGTTGCAACAAGTATGTATGAAAAGGGGATGTTAAAAGGTGTAGAGTTTTTAGGTGCAACTCCAAAAGCTATTCATAAGGGTGAAGACCGTTCAGCTTTTAATAAAGCGATGATTAAAATAGGTATGGATCTGCCAAAAAGTGCAAATGCTTATAGTGTTGATGAGGCTATAGAAGTAGCTAAAGAGATTGGCTTTCCAGTAATCTCAAGAGCATCGTTTACTCTAGCTGGTGGAGGGAGTGGTGTTGCTTACAATATGGAAGAGTTTGAAGAACTTGCCCTTGAGGGTCTCTCTGCTTCTCCTGTAAACGAGATCGAGATTATGGAGTCTATGCTTGGTTGGAAAGAGTATGAGATGGAGGTTATCCGTGATAAGGCGGACAACTGCATCATCGTGTGTTCCATAGAAAATCTTGATCCTATGGGTGTCCATACTGGCGATAGCATCACAATAGCTCCAGCTCTCACGCTCACAGATAAAGAGTACCAACGCATGCGTGATGCTTCTTTTGACATCCTTCGTGAGATTGGTGTTGATACTGGTGGGTCTAATGTTCAATTTTCCATCTGTCCTAAAACAGGTCGAATGATCGTAATAGAGATGAATCCTCGTGTTTCTCGTTCATCTGCGCTTGCATCTAAGGCTACAGGTTATCCCATCGCAAAAGTGGCAACGCTTCTAGCTGTTGGTTTTACACTCGATGAGATCACAAATGATATCACAGGGACACCTGCTTCTTTTGAACCAGTTATCGACTATGTGGTGACAAAGGTTCCCCGTTTTACTTTTGAGAAATTTCCTGAAGCAGTCAATACTTTGAGTACATCTATGAAGTCTATTGGCGAAGTTATGGCGATAGGTCGTACATTTAAAGAGTCTCTACAAAAAGCACTTTGTTCTCTTGAAACAGACCTTTGTGGTTTCAATGAGATAGATGCTGATGATGAGTTTGTAAGACATGAGATTCGCCGTCCAAATGCTGAGCGTATCCTCTATGTAGCTGAAGGTTTCCGTCGTGGTATGAGCGTAGAGGAGATGTTTGACACTTGTGCGATAGACCCTTGGTTCTTATATCAGATGGAGGAGTTACTCCAATCAGAAGCAACTATCACTTCTGCAGTTCTGAGTGATGCACAAGCGATGCGTTCACTCAAAGTAGATGGATTTTCTGACAAAAGAATCGCTCAACTTGTAGAGAAAAACTCTCAAACAAACTGTAGCGAAGCTGATATCAACAAAGCAAGAAAAACTATGAACATCAGACTTGAGTACAACGAAGTAGATACCTGTGCAGCTGAGTTTGAAGCACTCACTCCCTATCTCTACTCCACTACAAATATTTCTAATATTCCTTATGAAAATAGAAAGTCCGATAAAAAGAAAGTCCTCATCATCGGTGGTGGACCCAACCGTATCGGTCAAGGGATAGAATTTGACTACTGTTGTGTCCATGCAGCCTTTGCTCTTAAAGAGATGGGTATAGAGAGCATTATGTATAACTGTAATCCTGAGACAGTCTCTACTGACTACGATACATCAGATGTCCTTTACTTTGAGCCTATCGACTTTGAACATGTAAGTGAAGTGATAGAAAATGAAAATCCAGATGGCATCATCGTTCACTTTGGTGGGCAGACTCCACTCAAGCTTGCTGATAGTCTTACAAAAATGGGTGCTAAAATCTCTGGAACATCTTCAGCCGTCATTGACCTAGCAGAAGACCGAGAACTCTTTTGCAATTTTGTCATCAAACATGGACTGAAACAACCTGAAAATGGGCTAGCACGAAAAAAAGAAGAAGCTCCTAAAATCGCTGAGAGACTTGGATTTCCTGTACTTGTTCGTCCATCATTTGTACTTGGTGGTCGTGGAATGAAGATAGTCTATAGTCAAGAGGAACTAGCACAATACATGGAACTCGCCATCAGTGTTTCAAACGAAGCGCCAGTTCTTATAGACAAGTTTTTAGACCAAGCCATAGAGCTTGATGTTGATTGTATCTCTGATGGTATTGAAGTGTATATTGGTAGTGTAATGCAGCATATAGAAGAAGCTGGGATTCACTCTGGAGATAGTGCGTGTTCACTTCCACCCGTCAACCTTACAGATGCAATGATAGCAAAAGTTGAAACACAAACAAAGACTATAGCACTTGGTCTTGGAGTCATTGGGCTTATGAATGTTCAGTATGCTATCTATCAAGATGAAATCTACCTCATAGAGGTAAACCCTAGAGCATCTAGAACTGTTCCATTTGTATCAAAAGCAACAGGTATGCCTCTTGCAAAAGTAGCTACTCGTGTGATGATGGGAGAGAGCCTTGTGAGTTCTTTGGAGTATTATGACAACAACAACATAGTGCATCAAGACAATAATGTACTCAAACCTCACCTCAAGGGTCATGTTTCTGTAAAAGAAGCAGTATTTCCTTTTCATAAGCTCTATGGTGCAGACCTCGTACTCTCTCCTGAGATGAAATCAACGGGAGAAGTGATGGGCATCAGTTCCAACTTCGGTGTTAGTTTTGCAAAAGCACAACTCTCAGCAGGTAACAAGATCCCGACAGGGGGGACATGTTTTCTTAGTTTTGTAGATACAGATAAGGAACATGCCCCAGAGATAGGTTTAGGTTTAGTCAAACATGGTTTTAAGCTTGTCGCAACAAAAGGCACGCAAGAGGTACTTGAAAAAGCTGGTATAGCATGTGAACGCGTACTCAAGATCTCAGAGGGTCGCCCAAACATAGAAGACAGTATGAAAAATGATGAGATAGCAATGGCTATCAACACCTCTGATAACAATACTTCTAAAAAAGATGCGACAGTTATCCGCCAAGAAGTTCTTAAACGAAGCATCCCTTACTTCACGACACTCAGTGCTGCAAGGGCTCTCATCCTTGCACTTGATGAGATGAAAGATGACTCATGGTCCGATGCAAAAGCGCTGCAAGATTTTCTAGCATAAAAGAGCTAGTTTGCCTTCATCAATCATCCTAATGCAAACCGACACTACTGTCGGTTTTATCTCCCAAGATCATCAAAAACTAAGAGAGATAAAATCTCGTCCATTCCAAAAACCTTTTATAAAGATACTCCATTCTTTTATAGGATTGAGAGTTCCAAAAAAATACAAGTCTGACATAAGACGCACAACTAAAACAACATTTATCATCAATAACCAAGCTTTTCGTATAGCACCACATACTCAAAACTCGCAACTCATGAGAGATATGTCTTGGCACTACTCAACATCAGCAAATGCATCCAATAAAAAATTTGATAGAGAGTATTGTGAGCAAAATACTGATATAATCATAGAAGATTTTAGCGGACTACAGGAACTCAGTGCATCAAGACTCATAAAGCTCACAAACCATAAGAAAAGGCAACTTAGATGAATAAAGCATTACTTGCTCTTTTAACTGGTATGTTTATCACTTTTATCATAGATTATTTTATTTTTCTTGGTGTTAAGATAAATTACTTCGATTTTTATGAGATAGATATATTTTACAATATTCTTTTTGCAGACAATCAAAACTTTTTTATTTTTTTTGGTTTGAGTTTCTTATTTGGTTTTATTGTCATTTATATAGCAAACAAAAAACTTACTATTTTACTCATAAGTATTCTAACTCTCATCTCTATTACTCCACTGTTTAGTAATATTGGAAGAAGTTTAGGTAAGATGATGTTTATGAAAAAAAATATTACCTATAATGAGACAAAATATAGTTTTACTGGTGATGTGTATTATGATGGACGCACAACTATACACTTTTATGATAATGAACTTAAAAAAATTATCATACTAAAAAAAGATAAATTACTAAAACATTAGGTGCAGCTAAAGCAGCACATCTTTATACTCTTTGGATGCGTGGCTTTAGCCTCACCTAAAACATAACAAAAGGGAAAAAATGAAACATATATCATCTATCGCATCAGGCGTAGCACTAGGAAGTGCAGGAGTAGCCATGATGAGCGTACTTACAGGTTGTTCCACACAAGAGCAACAACAGGCTCAAAATAAGTTTTTAGTGATAGAAAAACAAGCGAATGGTAAATATACTGTAGTAGAAGAGATGCCGACTGAGGGTCCATCTCGTGCTATCATCCGTGAAAAAGATGCCAATGGAAACATCACTGAAAGATTTATGAATGAAGCAGAGATGAAAACCCTAGCTGCACAAGAGTACGAAAAAGTTCAAAATGGCACAAGTGAAACTACTCAAGAGGGTGGAGGTAGTGGTGGTATGGGTCTAGGTGGAACTATCCTTGCAGTAGCAGCAGGAAGTTTACTTGGAAACATGATAGGCAATGCCCTTATGGGTAATAAAAACTTTGCCAATAGAGCATCAGGTGTAAATAAAAGTGCATATAGCCGCTCATCTGCTGCAAGAAGCGCAAAGAAATCATCTAGTAGAAAAAGTTTCTTCGGTGGCAAATCGACAAGAAGTTCAAGTCGTGGTGGATTTTTCGGTGGGTAAATTAATAAGTGCAGCTAAAGCAGCACACCCTAAAGGCTATATATGATTCAATTACAAAACATTACCCCACTAGAAGACTCTACCTTAGATGAGCTAGGCTTCACTTGGCACACAGACAGTGATGGTTCAAAATATGTCAATGATGCCCTTGTACAAATCACACAAGAGGAAGCTGAAGCTTATTATGCTGCAGCAAATGAGATATACGATATGTATGTCCAAGCAGCTGAGCATGTGATAGAAAATGATCTTTTCTTTGAACTTGGCATCCCTTTTAATCTTGTTGAGATGATAAAGAAATCTTGGGAGAGTGATGTTCACTGGCATATCTATGGTCGCTTTGACTTAGCTGGTGGGATAGATGGACAAGATATTAAACTCATAGAATTTAATGCAGATACTCCTACATCACTTTTTGAAACTGCTCTACTCCAATGGGCACTTCTTAAAGAGAACAAGATGGATGAAGCAAAACAGTTTAACGATGTTTATGAAGCTATAAAAAATAATTTTAAAAGGCTCATTACTCTTTTTGAAGATGTAGAAGATTTTGAAGAAAATTATGATGGATGGAAGATCTTGTTTTCCTCTATCAATGGAAATGAGGAAGAGGAAGTAACTACTAAACTCCTTCAGCAAATAGCAACTGATGCAGGATTTAACACCAGTTTTGAATACTTAGGCAATGTAGAGTTTACAGATGAAGGCATCTTTGATGCACAAGGCAACCAATATGAATACTGGTTTAAACTCTACCCTTGGGAAGATATAGGTACTGATGAGGGCGAACTCGCTACTACGC
>WFMY01000044.1 GCA_015488855.1 Helicobacteraceae bacterium | reverse complement strand
TCTATTCTACTTCAAAAAAATCAGAATTTTTAAGCACCATTTTTCCACCCACTTCAACAACAACATAAGCTACATCAAGAGCATCTAAAAAACGGTATGCTTTGTCTTTTGGCATAACAGATACTGCAGTCGCATAAGCATCTAAAGCTGAACTTTTCATCTCCCCTACTAAAGTTATCGATGCAAAATTTTGTTGGGAGTGCTTTGTTTTTGGATTAAGAAGATGATTGTGTGTTTTATCTTTGATATATCTGTTGTAATTACCACTCGTTGTGATGCCACTGTTTTGTTTTGTAGTTCTAAAATGCAGCAAAATGCCTTCAGAGAATGGGTCTTGGACACTAACAGAGCATCTGCTTAAACAACGGATATCCCCACTAGCACTTAGTATAGCTTTATCCACTCCCGCTTCAATGAAATATTCACTCACTTTATCTATGGCAAAACCTTTTCCCATACCACCTAAATCAAGCTTCATATCATTTGGTATATGAGCTTGAGATTTATCGAATCGTAATGCCAAAAGATCTATATGAGATGCATTTAAAGATTTTTCATCCACCAATCGTTCATTGCCTCCAAAACGATAAAGGTCTTTTGTAATTTTACCAATAGCTATATTGAAATATCCGTCTGTATCTTTATAATACTTCTTTGAAAGCAAAAGTGCTTCATAACTAAGAGCATCTAGCTTTGCGATAGTATTTTTGTTAAGCATAGCGATAACAGAAGTTTCCTTAAAAGTTGAAAGAGAGTTATCGACAGCTCTTGCTATCATAAATCCTTCATCTATCTTTTTTTGATACTTTTCGTCAATCTTAATAGTCACAAAAGTACCCATTACTACTTGCATGCGTTGTACAATTTTCGCTTCTAAAAAGATACTTATTATGATTAAAACTAAATATATCTTCATTTGATTACTACTCGTGTTATTTTATCTTTATTATATCTAAACTGATGTAAAGTATAATAATACTATCTTTCATGCGTATTATTTGACATCACTAACATTATATGATACGATACGGTAATGTTTACTATCGTATCGTATCATATAAGGATTAAGGCTAATGTCACAAACAATAAACAACGCAACTATTTCACTCTTCAAAGAATTTAATGATCACTTTACTCTTGAGCAATTAAGCCAAAAAACTAAGTTACCCCGTGCAACACTCTACAGGCGTATTGGGAGCAAAGATGCTTTACTTAAACAGTTACAAGAGCAAGGTCTTATAAAGCTAAATCAGCAAACTGATATTAAAAGCCGTATATTTAAAGCAACCCGTATGATTGTTACAAAATTTGGTTTTATAAACTGTACGATGGAGCAAATAGCGAAGGAGGCGGGTCTCGGTGTTGCTACATTGTATCGACACTTTTCTGAAAAAGAGAAATTGCTCCTTGCTTTTACATTGGAGCTAAAAACTGAACTTAATGTACTCAATCCCATTAAATCTCCTCAAAAGAACTTTGTAAATAGTCTACTTCCAATGATTGAAAATATTCTTATATTCATACATAGAAATGAAGATCTAATCCATCTTTTATTTTTTGGTTCACCCTCTGAACGAAAATATATTAATAGAATTCGAGATGCTTCCGCATCCACTTTTTCATCGATTTCAAACTTCTTAAAACATTTTCAAGAACAGGGAGAGATAACGAAAAAACTCACTATTGAGGATATGACAACAGCTCTTGTTGGTTTAATTTTTCAATTTTCGATCACTTCACCACAACATTTTAATAGACCATTAAATCTTACAAAGGATGCTCATACTATTACTCGATTATTTTGTATAAGTCTTTGTAACTCAACAAAAGAGGGTACTAAATAATGGCTTTTTATATACGCAAATTTAGTGAAATATCCACGAATGACATCAATATAGTTGGTGGCAAAGGAGCAAACTTAGGGGTACTTAAATCTATCAATATCAATGTACCTGATGGTTTCTGTGTGACTACTCTCGCTTATAAAGAATTTATAAAACCTGCTGAGAAAAAGATTTATGCACTAGCAGAAAATATAGACATTAATCACTTAGAAAATCTGAGAAAAACAGCACAGCATATTCGTGATGTATTAGCAGAGAATCCATTACCACAAGAAATTACTGATCAAATCATTAAGGCATGGGAGAACCTTGATTCTGATGCTTCCTATGCTGTTCGTTCAAGTGCCACTGCCGAAGACTTGCCACAAGCATCTTTTGCAGGGCAACAAGATACCTATCTTAATATTATTGGGCAAAGCAATTTGTTACAAGCAGTTAAAGATTGTTTTATTTCATTATATACTGATCGTGCGGTACTTTATCGTATTCAAAATAATTTTAATCATGCCGATGTTGCGTTATCAGTTGTAGTACAAAAGATGCTAATGTCTGAATCTGCTGGCATCATGTTTACGGCAGATCCTATTTCAGGAAAGCGAAACATTGTCACTATTGATGCTAGTTTTGGGCTTGGTGAAGCTTTGGTGTCAGGTCTAGTCTCTGCTGACCTTTACAAGGTTGATAAACAAAACAAGCAGATAGTGAGCAAAGATATTGCTGATAAAAAAATTGCCATCATACCAGTTAAAGAAGGGGGCGTTGAAACAATAGAACTCGATGCACAACGACACCAACAAACACTTAGTGATGAAATAATACTAAAGCTTGCTCAGTTAGGGCAACAGATTGAAGCACATTATAAAAAACCACAAGATATAGAATGGGCGATTGAGAAGGGTGCACTCTATATAACTCAATCACGACCTATTACTTCTTTATTTCCCATTCCTAACTCTGGGGTTTCACAACCACAAGACAATAAAAAGATATTTTTAAGTATTGGTCATATGCAAGTAATGACAGATGCTATGCCACCTTTATCCTTATCTATGTTTTCTGCATTTCTCCCTTTTCAAATGTATACAGCAGGTGGAAGGCTATATGCCAATATTAATCCAATTCTAAAATATTCGTTTATCAGGAAAAAGTTTTTGAAGGGAATCCAAATAGCTGATCATTTAATAAGTTTGGCTCTCACGCAATGGTTGAATACTCATACCAATTTCAAAAATAAATCACATCTTCCTATTATAAAAACTTTAAAATTTGCATTACCGTTTATGGGGCAGGTTGTTAATCGTTTATTCTGGCGTAAATATAAAAATATTCCTCATGACATGAACCAATATACCGATAAATATATCGCAAACTTTAACACTACGCTTGCTTCTAAAACCATACAACAAGACAAAATAAAATACATTGTTGAACAAGCAAATAGTTTGTTAGACAAAACCGTGATATGGAAACCCGAACTAATGGCTAGCATGTTAGCCATCTCATTAAACTCAATGTTTAGTAAAAAATGGGCTACAAAAGGCGATTTAGAAGCTTTAAGTCGTGGTTTAGAAGGTAATGTAAATACTGAAATGAATCTTGCTATCGGTGATTTGGCTGATGTGGCTCGACTATCAAAACCACTAACAAAACATATTTTGCGGGATGATTTACAACTTGAAGAAAAGCTCAAGCATTGTACAGAGTTTGAAGGTGGTGAAAATTTTTTAGAAGCATGGGATAATTTTCTCCATCTGTATGGTGCACGAGCAAACAGTGAAATAGATATTTATTGCCCTAGGTGGCACGAAGACCAAACATCATTAATGCAGATAATTATGGGCATTCTTGTCTCTGCTAAGAAAGGTGTTCATCAAACACATTACAAACAATTAATCAATGACCACACAATAGCAACAACGCGTATCATCAATGCGGTAGACCAAGGTTTTTTCGGGAAGCTACGCAAAGTATCAGTAAAAAGACTAATCTATGTAATAGATCACTTAGCACCACTTCGAGACCATCATAAGTTCTTGATGGTTAAGTTTATGCGTGTGAGCAAAGTTCATCTTTTAGAGACAGCAGAACATTTAAAAATTCAAAAAAAAATTGATAACAATGAAGATATCTGGTTTTTAAGTTTGTCCGAAATAATAGAGCTACTTGATGCTGACAAACCTAAATTCACGGCTAAAATAATAGAGCGTAGACAAGCGTTTGAGCACTATCAAAAATTAATCCCACCGCGTTTAATTATGTCAACAGGTGAAATTATCAATGCCCATTTTGAATCTAGCCTTTCTCCTAAAGGTGCATTAATTGGTAGTCCTATTTCAGCAGGTATTGTAGAGGGTGTAGCAAAGGTAATGACTGACCCCAGACAAGATACCTTATATAAAGGTGAAATATTAGTAACCCCTTTTACAGATCCAGGCTGGACACCGCTATTTTTAAATGCCTCAGGTTTGGTTACGGAGGTAGGAGGGCTTATGACGCATGGTAGTGTCATTGCACGCGAATATGGTTTACCCGCTGTGGTGGGCGTGATTGATGCCACTAAAAAAATTAAAACAGGACAACGCATACGGGTTAATGGTGA
>WFMY01000043.1 GCA_015488855.1 Helicobacteraceae bacterium | reverse complement strand
TCTATAAAGAGATAAATATGAAAAAAGATCAGCAAGTTTGTGAAACTTTTTATAATTATGATTTTACCGAAGAAGCAGTAAAAAAAGCAAAAAAAGCAGATGCCTTGCACGATTATGCCACAACAGCACCCATCATCGCCTACACTAACAAATATGTAAGTGCAAAAACACACTTTATACAAATCTACAAGTTTATATTTTTTGGATTGGGACTCGCTACACATGTAGAAAAAACCATAAAAAGAATAAAACCAGAGTCTATACTCCTTGTCGAAGACGATTTAGAACTCTTTCGACTCTCTTTATTTACCTGTAACTATGCCGATGCACTCAAAGACACCCATGCTCTTTTTGCTATAGCCCAAAATGATGAAGATCTCTCTACGGCTTTTCAAGTTTTTTATGAACGCAATATATTTTCAAACCAATATTTAAAATTTTCCCTCTTTTCTAGTGCGTATGAGAGCAAAGTAAAACTTTTACAAGAGTATATCGTTGCTCGTCCTGAAAAATGTTATGCACATGAGAGAATACTCCATAAAAATCAAAGAGTTTTGCAACGCATAGGTGAAAATTTTAGATTTATAAACCTTCAAAAAAAAGAACTTCCAAACTATTTTCAAGATAAACCTGTACTTATCTTGGCTGCAGGTCCATCACTCAACCAAAATATAGAGTGGCTCAAAAAAAATCATCACAAGTTCATTACCATCACTATCTTTGCTGCTCTAAAGACACTTCAAAAACATCATATCTCACCCGACATTGTCATTCAGCTTGATGAGAAAGTTGTTGAGGGGGTACTCCTAGTGCGATCTTTTGATGATTTTGACTTTTTAAAAGATTCTATTTTTCTTTTGAGTGCATCAGTTCCAGATATATTTTTTGATACTTTCAAACATGACAATATCTTTTTGATGGAAGACAGAAGCTTCTACAAACAAAAAGAACTGCAGGTAAATGCTGCAAGTGTGGGGGAGGTAGCCTATTCTATCCCTTTAATATTTAATGCCAAAGAGATATATTTGTTAGGCTTGGACTTAGCTTTAAGTGACGATGGTTCTACACACTCTGTTGAGCATCACGCTACACGAAAAGCACATATTGAGCAAAAAGATTCTACCCCTGATGTTACAAATCTAATTTTGAGCACTTTTGAGATAAAAGGAAATTTTAAGGAGAAAGTTATCACGACCCCACTTTTAGCCCTTTCTATCCCAAAAGTAAATGGCTATACAAAAAGACTCAAAAAACCGATCCAAGATGTTTACAACCTCTCTAGCGGAGTATATTTTGAAAATACTACCCCCCTTCATGCCCAAGAGATTAGAGAGTTAGAACCATTAGATTCTCAAATGATTTTTAAAAATATTCATCAACTCTTTGAGCAATATTCTAGCACCTCCTTAACCAAAGAGGAAATCAAAAAGATTCAAACTAGAAAAAAAGAGATTGAATCTATCCGAGACCATCTTTATAGTTTTAAACTAGCACCAACGGTAAATGTTGACCTTTTTAGAGCAACATATTTGATTTTTATTCATAATATTATGGTGTCAGAAAAAAATGAGCTACAAGAACTCTTACTTGTTTATATCTACAATACATCAAACTATATCATTGATTTTTTCAATACAAAAGAGTTAGACAATACAAAAAAACATACGAAAAATTTAAAGAAGATTATCATTGCTCAATTCAGCAAGATAATTGACTATTATGAAGATATTTTAACGCAAAATACTAATTTATAAATGCCAAGTGGCATTTATAAAGAGTTTAAGCAAACTCTACTGTAGTAATTTCAGCACATTCCCTTGCACTGCATTTGCTTGAGCCATGGCATAGGTGCCAGACTTCGCTAAAATATTGTATTTAGCAAAGTTTGCACTCTCTGCAGCAAAGTTCACATCACGGATCTGAGATTCAGCTGCTGAAACATTGACTTGTGTTACAGAGATGTTTCGTATGGTTGATTGGAGTTGATTTTGCACAGAACCAATATCTGCACGAGTTGCATCCATCTCCTTAAGAGCATAATCTGCAATAATAATAGTTTTTTCTGCCTTTGACCTTGTTGTAACATCAACTGTACTAAAGTTATTTGCTAAACTTGGAGTACCATTGCCAAGAGTAATACTACCAGGATCTGTTGAAGTGTTAAAAGAGTTTCCTGAATCTAAACGGACAGTATACAAAGGATTTGCCGCAGTAGATGCTGGAGCTTCAACCACCGTAGCTCTGATACTTGCCCCTGCAATTTGTGCATCAGCATTAAATTTATCTACTATTGTCTGTGCTTGTGCAGCACTTGTATGAGCACCTGCTGTGTAGGTAGCAGTGGAACTCACAGTGATGGATGCACCAGAAGAGTCAGTCACGGTAACAACCATAGTTGTAGCACCAGCTGCATTTCCTGCGGTTGTCTTAGGTGCAGAACCAGTACCGTCAACTAAAGAAAATTTTGAAACTTGTGCTACTTGAGCATCAGCAATTGAGATATTGACAGTTTCGCCAGAATAAGCACCTATGTGGAATGATTTATTTTGAAAAGCACCATTGAGCAGTGATTGCCCATTAAATGATGTCGTACTCGCAATATTTTGTGCTTCTTGCATCAAACGACTAATATCTTTTTGAATCGCTGCACGAGTTCCTATTGTTTGACCATCTGAAGCTGCTTGGATAGCTTTGGTTCTAATGATACCTATAATATTAGTATACTCACCAAGAGCACCATCAGCAGTCTGTGCCACACCGATACCATCATTTGCATTCATGATAGCTTGACCTAAACCTTGTGCTTGTTGACGCAGTGAATCGGCAATAGCCATACCTGAAGCATCATCCGCTGCTTTGTTAATACGGAGACCTGAAGATAATTTTGTAAGAGAATTATCTAAGTTAAGATTTGTCTGTGTCGAATTCTTGAGGGCATTCATTGCCGCAATATTTGTGTTTATTCTAAAACCCATTATAAATCCTTTTGTGTGATTATTTAGGATTCATAGCAAAGAGTGTTCCAGAATTGGGAGAAAAGCTTAAGAGAGAAAATTCTCAAGCTAAAGCTTGAGAATAAAAGGTAAATAAAACTTACTGAAGTAGTCTTAAAACATTTTTTTGACTAGCATTCGCTTGTGAAAGAGCATAAGTACCAGACTGAGCTAAAATATTGAGTTTAGCAAAGTTTGCACTTTCTGCAGCAAAGTCCACATCACGAATCTGAGATTCTGCAGATTTTACATTTACCTGAGTCACAGAGATATTTCGTATGGTTGACTGTAGTTGATTTTGTACAGAACCAATATTTGATCTAATTTTATCCACATCTTTTAAGGAATAATCAGAAGTTATAATAGCTTTTTCAGCACCTGCTCTTGTTGTTACATCTATACTTCCAAAGTTATTTGTTAAAGCGGCTGTACCATCACCAATTGTTACTGCATCTGTAGAAGTTTTAAAATTTGATGCTGAATCTAAACGAATAGTATACTTACCAGTATTTGTACCTAGTTCTATGACAGAAGCTCTTATGTTTGCAGCATTTGTTTGTGCATCAGCATTAAACTGATCTACTATAGTTTGTGCTTGTTCTTGACTTGTATGAGTACCTTTTGTAAAATTAGCAGTAGAGCTCAAGGTAGTTACTGTACCAGCGGCATCTGTTATGGTTACAATCATAGTTGTAGAACTTGCAGCATGTGTTGCTGTTGTTGCTGCCGCTGAAGCAGTACCATCAACCATTGCAAATTTTCCAATTTTTGCTACTTGCGTATCATTAATAGAGATATTTATTGTCTCCCCTGAATAAGCACCGATGTGGAAAGCTTTATTTTTATAAGCACCATTGAGAAGTGTTTGACCATTAAACGAAGTTGTTGTCGCAATGTTTTGCGCTTCTTGAGTCAATCTACTAATATCTGATTGAATCTTTGTACGAGTATCTAGTGTTTGACCATCAGAAGCCGCTTGAATAGATTTGGTTCTAATAGTATCAAGGATTTTCGTGTATTCATTAAGTGCACCATCGGCAGTTTGTGTAATACCAATACCATCATTTGCATTTGAGATAGCCTGACCTAAGCCTTGTGATTGTTGGCGAAGTGTATCGGCAATAGCCATACCCGAAGCATCATCTGCCGCCTTGTTGATACGAAGACCTGAAGAGAGTTTAGCAAGAGAGTTCTCCAAGCCCCAACTTGTTTGTGTCATATTTCTTTGTGCGTTAAGAGCACCAATATTTGTATTAATTCTAAAACCCATAATAAATCCTTTTCTATGGAAGAGTCTTTCACTCTATTTGAAATTTATCTTAGCTTCCGTGCCTTGATATGAATGTATATCGGTAGATAAAAATATTACTTTAATAAATTTGCAAAATATTTTAGGATTTTGGTTTTTTGTGCTAAACTTCCAAAATTAAAAACACTATACTATATATAGAGGACTTATCTTTGAACTTAATTATCGTAGAATCACCAGCTAAAGCTAGAACTATCACTAACTTCCTAGGTAAAAACTATAAAGTTATCGCTTCTAAAGGGCATATACGCGATCTTCCTAAAAGCCGTTTTGGCATCACCGTAGATGAAGATACTCATGAGCTTGTACCAAAGTACTCCGTTGCAAAAGAAAATGCAGCTATCGTCAAAGAGATAAAAGACTTAGCCAAAAAAGCAGATACTATCTATATCGCGACCGATGAGGATCGCGAGGGGGAAGCTATAGGGTGGCATATCGCCCATGCTATCAAAAAAGACCCAGCTGAGTTACCACGCATCGTCTTTCATGAGATCACAAAATCTGCGATTAAACATGCACTAGAGTCTGCACGAACAATAGATATGGATATGGTAAATGCACAACAAGCTCGTCGTTTACTTGACCGTATCGTTGGCTATAAACTCTCACCTCTCTTAGCAAGTAAGATCCAAAAAGGTCTCTCAGGTGGACGAGTCCAGTCTTCTACACT
>WFMY01000042.1 GCA_015488855.1 Helicobacteraceae bacterium | reverse complement strand
GATAGAGATGTTTGGTTTATTGTACTACTCAATGATATATATTTAGATTATGGTATA
This sequence comes from Helicobacteraceae bacterium, assembly GCA_015488855.1. Taxonomy (GTDB): domain Bacteria; phylum Campylobacterota; class Campylobacteria; order Campylobacterales; family Sulfurimonadaceae; genus Sulfurimonas. Next base: position 6,305 of record WFMY01000042.1, on the reverse strand, counting down.
AATCCTATAAAAAGATTAATTGATTGGTCTTGGTCAAATGAAGATAGAAAGTATATATCTGATGAATCAGCTTTTCTGATTGCTATTGCTTTATCTTGGTTATTGACTACCTCAAACAGAAAACTAAGAGATTATGCGACAAAGTCTCTTATTTCTATTTTACAGGGAAGAATAGTTGTAGTGATAAGGCTTTTAAAAGAGTTTGAAGACATTTACGAACCGTATATATATGAGAGATTATTCGCAGTTGCTTTTGGTGTAGTCGTTAGAGTTGAAAAAAATGATAACCTAAAAGAATTTGGAGAATATATTTATAAAACTATATTTGATCGTAATGACGTATATCCTCACATCTTACTTAGAGATTATGCAAAAAATACAATCGATTATATTTTATATCTTGGACTTGAACTCAATCTTGATTATGAAAAGGTAAAACCACCTTATGAAAGTTATTTTCCTAAAATTAAAGAGCTTCCTACCAATAAAGAGATAGAACGATACCACGATAGGGATGATAAAAGATATCATCAAAGTAACATAATATCATCTATGATGACTGAGTATGGAAATGGAAAAGGATTTGGTGGATACGGAGATTTTGGAAGGTATGTTTTCGGTTCTAAAATAGATAATTTTCTTGATAGAAAAGATGAACAACTTGTAAGTAACTATGCCACTAAAAAAATATTTGAAGAGTATGGCTATGATGGAGAATTTTTTCATGAAGCAGAAAAAGCTATACAAGCAAAAAATCGATACAGCTACGATAGCCATAGCCATAATATAGAGAGAATAGGTAAGAAATATCAGTGGATAGCGATGTATGATACATTAGCTCGAATAACAGATAATTTTAAAATGAGAGATCCAAGTAGTGGATGGAGAGATGAGAAAAAATATATTGAGTATCAAGGAGCATACGAACCATATGTTAGGGATATAGACCCGACAATTTTACTAAAAGAGACTAAATCAAATTGGTATATTGCGACAGATAGTAAATTTTGGTGGAGTCCTAAAGCAAATTTTCAGTGGAAAATGTTAAATAAAGAATGGATCAATTTTACAGATGATTTACCACATCCAAAAAATTGTATATTTTTTACTGATGAAAATGGCAAAGAATGGATCTCTTTAGATTCTAATCCTAATTGGATAGAACCAATTAAAAAAGGCATTAATAAATCTGATATAGTTCATAAGCAAGCTTGGTATATTTTGCATGCTTATTTTATTCCAAATGAAAATATTGACAACTTTAAAGATTGGGCAAAAAAACAAAGTTTTTGGAATAATTGGATGCCAGATGCTAAAGAACATTATCAAATGTTTAACAGAGAGTTTTACTGGTCTTCTACGTATGATTTTTTTCAAAATCCATACTATGGTTATAGTGAATGGTCAGAGATAGATAGCTATCCATCTAAAGGAAAATATCCATATAAAATTGGTTTAACTTCTTCTCAATATTATTGGGAGTCTGAATTTGATTATTCAAAAGAGGACTCCTTGCGTATGAAAAAACCATCCAAAATACTTTTTGAAGGTATGAAAATGAGATATGCAAAACAAGAGGGCTCTTTCATTGATGAAGATGGAGAGATTGTATGTTTTGATCCAAGCATATATAATGAATCCAATCCATATCTAATGGTATGTAAAAATAAGTTAATGAAATTTCTTATAGATAATAATTTAACAATATGTTGGACTTTAATAGGGGAAAAGCAAGTGATAGCTCCAATGAGTAAAGATAAAGACTGGTTTGGAGTTATGCAGACAAGTGGATATATGGATTTAGATGGAGATGGTATTTTAAATATTAAAGATTCTAACTCAGAGCATGGAGAGTATAGTAAACAGATCACAGTAAAGGAGATGGGGCAAGATGAGTAAACACAAAGAGATAGTTTTTGAAGATGAAATAGTAGAGTATTTGACTTCACATGAGTGGGTGCAAGGGGTATCAAGCGGGTATGATAAAGAGTTGGTACTTTATCCAGAAGATCTTTTATCCTACATCAAATCAACACAAAAAGAGGCATACGAAAAGTTTGCCGCTCGTAATAAAACTAATACCGATGAACTTTTTTGTCAGTTTATAGCAAAAGAGTTAGATAAAAAAGGCTCTTTATACTGTTTGCGACATGAACTCAAAAATATCAATGCCCGTTTCAAACTCACTCAATTTAAACCAGATCTCTACTCTGCAAAGCTCAATGAAAACTATGATAAAAATATACTGCGTGTAGTACGTCAGGTATATTACTCTACACAAAACAAAAACTCCATAGATTTGGTGCTGTTTTTAAACGGCATTCCCTTGGCTACCGTGGAGCTAAAAACAGACTTTACTCAAAATGTTCACGATGCCATCAACCAATATAAGCGCAACAGACTCCCAAAAGGTGAAAAACTTTTAGAGTTTAACAAGCGTGCTCTAGTGCATTTTGCTGTGAGTACCGATGAAGTATATATGACAACTAAACTCAATGGGCAAAAAACATTTTTCTTACCGTTTAATAAAGGTAGAGATGAGGGAGCAGGTAACCCACCAAATTCGAATGGATATGCCACAGCATATCTTTGGGAAGAGATTTTTTCTAAAGATGTGTGGCTTAATATTTTTGCAAAGTATATTCACTTGCAAGTCAAATATGAAGAGGACTTTAGGGGAAGAAAGCATAAAAAAGAGACACTTATTTTCCCTAGATACCATCAGCTTGATGCTGTTTCCAAACTGCTTAACGATGCTCAAGAGAAAGGGTGTGGGCAAAAGTATCTCATACAACACAGCGCAGGGAGTGGAAAATCCAACTCTATAGCTTGGCTCTCCCATCAGCTCTCATCTCTCCATAATGACAATAATGAAAGAATTTTTGACAGTGTGATAGTGATTACCGATAGAACGGTGCTTGACAATCAGTTGCAAGAGACCATTTCGCAATTTGAACACAAAGAAGAAGTTGTGGTTCGTATAAATCGCGAGATGGGAGAAGGAAGTAAAAGTGAGCAGTTAGCTGCTGCCCTGGAGGGTGGAGCTGCCATTATCATTGTAACTATACAGACTTTTCCATTTGTGCTCGATGCTATACGCAAAAGAGCGACACTCAAAGAGCGGAATTTTGCTATCATAGCAGATGAAGCACACTCGAGCCAAACAGGAAAAACAGCAAAGGAGCTTAAAGAGGTGCTAGCAGTTGAGCAGATAAGTGAAGATGAGGAACTTAGTGCAGAGGATATACTCACTGCAACCTTAGAAGCCAGAACAAACAATAAAAATCTCAGCTATTTTGCTTTTACAGCCACCCCTAAGCCAAAAACCATACAGATGTTTGGGACATTACCAAATCCAGAGTTGCCACTAAGTAAAGATAATACTCCTGAACCATTTCATCTTTACACGATGCAACAAGCGATAGAGGAAGGTTTTATCCTTGATGTATTGGCATCATACACTACTTACGATATGGCATATAAGCTTGCAACCAGTGAAGACAAAGAGGTCGATACAAAAAAAGTGAAAACGCGTCTTGCAAAATGGGTGCGATTGCACCCTTATAATATTGCTCAGAAAGTGGAAATTATCATCGAGCATTTTAAAGAGCATATAGCACATCTGCTCGATAGTAAAGCAAAAGCAATGGTAGTAACGAGTGGAAGAAAAGAGGCTGTGAGGTATAAACAGGCTTTTGATGGCTACATACAAGAGCATGGTTATGAAAACTTGCGTGCAATGGTTGCATTTTCTGGTAAAGTGGAAGATGAAGGAGTGGAGCATACAGAAACCTTGATGAATCCAGAACTAAAAGGGCGTGATATGCGTGATGCCTTTGACAGTGATGATTATCAGGTAATGATAGTAGCAAATAAGTTTCAAACAGGATTTGATCAACCAAAACTTTGTGCAATGTATGTCGATAAAAAACTTCAAGGTGTTGAGGCTGTTCAAACCCTTTCACGCCTTAATCGTACATACCCAAATAAGAGTCAAGTTTTTATACTTGATTTTTATAACAAAGCTGAAGATATAGAAGAAGCTTTTGCTCCATACTACAAAAAAACAACACTCAGTGATGTAACTGATCCAAATATGATATTTGATCTGCAACTCAAACTTGAAAACTACCATATTTTCACCCCGCAGGAAGTGGAGCAGTTTGCACTTGCCTTTTTTGATCCAAATGGTACACAAGCAGCGCGTAGTGCAGCTGTAAAACCAGCAGCAGATAGGTTTAAAGGTAGATATAAAGAGGCTTTAGAGGAGTTGCAAACTGCCAAAGAGGTATTGGAGCGAGCAAAAGAGAATGGTGATACTAGTGGTACACATAATGCCGAGATAGAGATAGGCAGAGCCAAAGAGAAAAAAGATGCCTTAGAGCTGTTTAAAAAGGATTTAGATACATTTGTAAGGATGTATGAGCTTTTATCGCAGATAGTTGATTATGAGGATGCAGAACTGGAGAAACTGAGTGTTTATGCAAGAGGGCTGTTACCCAATTTAAAGGTACTTGATTTGCAGGAAGATATTGATCTTAGTGCTGTTGAGATGACACACTTTTCACTCAAAAATAAAAAAGTGCAAAAAATTAACCTTAAAGATGGAACCCTTAATCCTGAAAATCCAGGAGAAGGAAAGTCAAAAGAGACAAAGACAGACCCTCTGAGTGTCATCATAGAAAAAATGAATGAACTTTTTTCAGGAGATCTCACAGACCAAGATAAAATAAACTATATTAACACTGTAAAAGACAAAGTGATGGAGAATGATGCTGTAATGCAACAACTTCAAACAAACTCAAAAGAACAAGCAATGCTTGGGGATTTTCCTGTAGCTGTTACAGATGCTATCATTGGCACTATGGATGTACATAACACCTTAGCAACACAAGCTCTTAGTGAAGATAGGATTCAACAAGGGTTTGCTAAGTTGATACTTGATGTGATTTATAAAGAGCTTAAAATCCATCACAGTGCTTAACAGTTGTTTTAAAATACCTAGGGAGATAAACTTTGCGAGGCTAATTTTGCATAAAGTGCTCATACTGATGCCAAGTTCTTTGGCGGCAGCCTCTATCTTTCTTGTTTCATCTTTAGTTACATGGGTACAAATCCATAAAAGGCATTACTTGCCCATATAGACTTAAACTTGTTTAAGTATTCTTCCCAGCTTAAGAGATTTTCACTGGAAGGGGTCTCAACAATTTTCAAGAGAATTTACGTTATGTTAATCAATATCCCTATATAGGTTCGATGTCCATAAAGGTACCGATTGGGACATGAAACTTTAAAATAGCTTAATTGCCACTAGCCGGAATCCGCCGATAAAGCGTAGCAAGGGACACTCCAAGATTATTGGCAACATCTTTTGGTAGAACACCATTGTCTAAAAGTTTTTTTGCAGCACTCAATTTACTATCTGTCATTTTACGTTTACGACCGCCTTTTCTTCCAAGCTTTTTAGCAGCTTCAAGCCCTGCTTTAGTTCTCTCAACAATAAGTTCCCTTTCCATCTCTGCCAAACTTGCCATGACATGAAAAAAGAATCTCCCACTTGGTGTACTTGTATCAATAGAATCAGTTAAACTTTTAAAGTGAATTCCTTTAGCATTTAATTCACCAACTAGCGTAATAAGGTTTTTTACACTCCTACCAAGTCTATCTAATTTCCATACAACAAGAGTATCGCCTCCTCGCAACATCTCTAACGCTTGATCAAGTCCAGGCCTATTTGATCTAGTACCACTGATTGCATCTTCATATATTTTTTTACATCCACTTTTTTCAAGTGCCTCTTTTTGCAAAGAGAGGTTTTGATCAGATGTTGATACCCGTGCATAGCCTATAAACATTCTATTTTCCTACACGAAGTTTTTACAAAGTGATGCAATCACTAAAGCATACTCATCATTTGTAAGTTCTGCTATCTTTTCACCAATTCTCTGTTTAGAGAGTGTTCGTACCTGATTGATTAGAATGTCAGAGTCTTGATTAAGGTTATCTCGCTTAGGAATTCTTATGCGATATGGTTCCATATCTTCAACTGAATCAGTTGATAGAGGCATTAGTATTACAGTATCTAAGATATTATTTTCATCATCACTTGATATAATCACTGCAGGTCTTATTTTTCCAACCTCATGACCTTTTTTAGGATTAAGATTTACTGTAACGATATCACCTCTCTTAAAGTCCATCATCTACTCCAAGTTCTGCAAATTCTAAATCTTGATGTGCTTTTAGTCTTTTAAGTTTTGCAAGTTTCTCATCTTTATCTATTTTTTCTATAATAGGTAAAATAT
>WFMY01000041.1 GCA_015488855.1 Helicobacteraceae bacterium | reverse complement strand
CGTTTGTAACGAGATATAGATAAGTAGATTCGTCATCATCGCCGTTTTTTGTACCCCAAGTCAGTGCAATTTTTCTATTACTCTTTATAGGCATACAAATTTCTTTTTAAGTATATCTTCGATAAATACGAAGTTCTTGGTACTTGCAAACCATTTATCAGTTTGTCTTGCATGATTTCATTCTTACTAAAGAGAGATTTTTTGACATGTTTTTGATACTGTTCAATAGCAGATGCTTTATGAAGACATCATGACTGCTTCTAATAAGTTTTGAGAGTTTAGGCATCTCCATTTTTCCAAATGAACTGAGTGCGAAGTTTATGTATATATCTTGTAGTCGTTGCATACCCTACTTAAGCACTTTAAGTGCCTAGTAATTTTAGAATGTTACTTTTTGTAAATTAATAAATTCTTTTTATCGTAACATCAGTAAGATTGTTAAAGGTATCGTTGAGATAGCGCATACAGAAGCGGATAAACGATTTTTAAGGGTTCAATCAAGATATTATGAAGAGGAAAATCTAAGTGCAGGTATGGCAAGGGTAGTAGCAGAAAATTTAAAACTCGTTAAAGTACAAAAAGGAAAACTACTTCTAACAAAAAAAGCTCAAGAATTTATCTCTTTAATATCTCCTCAACAATATGTTGTACTTTTAAATATAATGCTTGGTATCAATATTGGATATTTTGATGGACATCAAGAAGCTCTATGTGTACATAACTCATCACTTATATTATTGCAACTCTTAAGAGATAAAACAAGAGACTTTAGAACATCAGCCGTATATACAGCACTCTTACTTGATAAATACCCTATGCTTGAAGATGGCATTGATGAACTGGAGATGTTAGGTTATGGTGAAAAAGATAAATTCGATATTTTTGTAAGCATTGCAGAAACGAGACTATTTGAGAGACTCCTTTTACCTCTTGGTCTTATCGATATGAAAGCGTATGACTTCACTCAAGAGGATGAATTTGCAAAAAGCGCCCTACTCGACTTACTCATATCTCAAAAGTACGCAATCAATAAAGAATTAGTGCTAAGCAAAAAACTCATCAAAGAGTTTAAAGATCAAATACGAACTTCAAATATTGATATGAATCTTTTTGAAGATTTAATGTTCCTCTTTGCACAATTTTCTCATCTTCCAATCCCTCCTAAGCAGATAGTAATAGATAATTTAATGGCTAAAAAATTAGTTGTAGGTACTTTGAAAAATAGCTATGAAAGATTGTACGAAAACATGGTAGAGTCTGTCATAACTACCTTTGATGAGTTTACGCAGCTAGATACTACGGGTGGTAATCGTGATGACTTAGTTCATGAGTATCAGAATATGGTAGATGCTCTCTACTCTTTAGTTGTAACACCTAAACCTTTTATAACTATACAAAAGTTACAAATACTACCTACTTTTATTTTTGATATGCTACAGCTACATTATGACATCGATATACAAGGTCAAGATTTTATACTTCAATGCGCTGATAGATTTGATGAAGAGTTCGCAAAAGATATAGGAGGACTCATGCTCCTACTCAATCAACTTGAAAAAGATGCGAAAAAATTAAAAAAGAATAAGCCTAATTTTGAGCAAGGGGTCAAAGAACTTTTACAGGTTTATCTGATGATTGTTTTAGAGTTACGAAGTCGTTTGCTGTAAAATAGTGAAAATTAACCAAATTTAGGATAAAAATGGCATCATTTGAACAACATATAAATGGAGCAGTTGTGGCATCCGGCATAGCTGTAGTACCTCTATATACTTCCTCTATAGTAGATATGAATCAATCATTAGTACTTTTAGGTTTGGGCATGCTTGGCGGTGTGCTACCGGATCTTGATTCTGACAATTCAAAACCTATACAAATAAGTATGAGAATATTATCTCTCTTTCTTCCTTTACTCGCAGTTTTAGCTTTGATAGAAGATTTATCTCTGATCAAAATATTAGCTGTATGGTTAGGTGCCTTTGTATTTTTAAACTATGTTGTGTTTAAAATATTTTTTAAATTTACTGTTCATAGAGGGATATTTCATTCAGTACCTATGGGACTATTTTTAAGTCTAGTATTTATCTTTCTTTTTCATGATATATTTGAGTATGATTCTTTCTTTAGCACTTTATCTGGAGTTTTTATATTTTTTGGTTTTCTTGTACATCTTCTGCTTGATGAACTCGTTAGTTTAAATGCATTAGGT
>WFMY01000040.1 GCA_015488855.1 Helicobacteraceae bacterium | reverse complement strand
TGTCACTTGGATACACTTCCTTACCGTAAAACTTTTGATATTTGATGATCTTATCAAGAGCATCATTAGCAGGACTCCAGTTACCATCTTTGAGTGCTTTGTCGATGGATGAGAAGTATTCAAATGCTAAATTTCTTACGCGAATACCATTGTCAGGAGTAAAAGTTTGCAAGGCTTCTATCGTGGCAAACCATTTGTTTGTAATATCATTTGGTTTAGGCCAAATCTTTAGAAGTCTTCCCGTATAAACAGAGTATGCAATATTTACTCGTTCATCAACTTTAAGAACAACTTTATCAAGCATATCCCTATGTTTTGGTTCTTTTCTTACAGCATTGTCAACAAGTGTTGCTAGTTTATACCCATTTAAGCTCTTTTTATCAGAAAAGAACTGTGAAAAAGAAGCATACTTTGCATCGAGTTTTGCTCCTATGATTTTGTTTATCTCTTTATTTTTTGTACGAATCATCTTTACATCTCTATAAGCTTCAGGTGTTATCATCATCCCTAAAATTACTTGATTGGCACTGAGAGATTTGTTAGCGATTTCAATACTATTTGAACGATGAATTTTTGCTAAAATCTCTGTTGAGAGAGTATCTAGTGGCTTCATGCGTCCTCCACTATCTTGAACTATCAAAGTACCAAATTTTTTCGCATGGGCTTTGTTATAGGAAAGTATGGTCTTGATCGTTGGATTTATCTCGCTTGCCACACCCGATGTAGCACTAAAGAGTACAGTTAATGCTACAAGCACAGTAGTAAGATTTTTCATTCTTGCATCTTTTGCTTTTTTTGCAAGCTTAGAGAATCTATTTTGTTTTGAAAAGAGTGACCAAAACATCCCTATAGCTAAGAGGATATAGCCTATATATGTTGGAAGTGTCCCTGGGTCATTATTGACTGAAAGAATTGTCCCTTTTTCATCTTGATCATAAGATGATTGGAAAAATCTATATCCTCGATGCTCTAAGATATGATTCATATAGATTTTATAATCCATTCGTATATTCTCTTGATTATCTATGAGTTCTACTTCACTTGCATACGAAGCAGGGCTCATAGATCCAGGGTATCTCTCTAACTCAAATTTTTTAAGATAGATACTAAAAGGTAAAGTTATCTTTTTTGCGCCATACGCTAAAGTGACCTTGACACCATTTACCTCATAAATATACTTTTTTCCGATTCTTCCTGGTTGACCATAGATGAGGACATTCTTGCTTGTCTCACCTACATTTATTTTAAATCTCATCCCGTCATACCCTGGTCGCATTGCAGAAGCATGTGGATCTGATACAATCTCTTTTTTTGCATGTGGGTAAAACTTTCTTAGAACAAATCCTCCTGCTTGAGTTGAGTATAAAGTTCTGTTGTTGAAAATCTCTTTTGTGTTTGGAACCAAATCACCACTTGTTTTGTCATTCATCTTAAGATATTTTAAGGGTTTTGGATGGTCCATGTAGAGTTTACCATTTGTTACAAATATATTAATTGCATTTTTTAAAAACTTTTTACCAGAGTTAAAATCTAAAATAAATGTACCAGAGTCATAAGACTCACCCTCTTTAAGAGTTACCCTTTGCCCTTTTGTACTTCCTGTAACCATTAGCTCTAATATTGCTGAGCCATCTTTTGACTCAACAGTTTTTTCTATGGCATCTGGAATGTAGTGTGTCAAATGCACCTCTACTTTTTTACCAGCTAGATCTAAAGATGCACTCAAAGAGTTAGAAGATTTTTTTGATAGATAAACATCTTGAATCACTTCTGCCTTATCTGAGTTAGACTGTGCTTGAACGCTAAAGTAAGTATCTGAACTTAACATCGAGTTTGTTGATGCACCTTCGCGTATGTGCATACTACCCTCATAACCAACAAATCGAGTGATTGCAGCACCAATAAGGATGATGATGAAGGATACATGGAAGATAAACAAAGGTATCTTCTTTTTTGTGAACATTTTATACCTGAAAATATTTAATATGAGATTGAGTGTAAGCATTAATAAAAGTAGTTCAAACCATCTAGCGTTGTATATATCAGCTTTAGCTGTCATTGTTCCATAGTCATTTTCAACAAATGTTGCATATCCTATAGAAAATGCAAAGATTAGCATTAGAACTACCATTGTTTTCATCGAACGAAAAAAGTCTAAAAGTTGTTTCATGATTTTAAATCCCTTATAAAAAAGGACATTATAATTAGTATAGATTAATAAAGGGTTAAAGAGGCACTCTAATAACCCAACTTTTACATATCTTAAGCTAGTTTAAACACTATCTTAAAGGTGCCATCTTCAAGTTCAGTTGCTTCATGAGCATAGTCACTACCGATGCGGTCATAAAGTGGTGCTGGCTCATGAAAAAATATACCAACAACTCTATCGTTTTCACTTTTGAGCATTTGCAATCCGCTGATAGCATTTACCATTGGCTCTGGAGGTGAGCATTTCGTTGCATTGAACTCATAACAAGTCAAACCATCTTCTTCATACTTAAAAAAATCTAGTGTTGCTCGAGGTACTTCTACTTTTTCTTTATACATTTTTTTCCTTTAATTATATGCAAATATAGTTTTGCGTTTGCTCATCCCAAGTGAACTGTTTTGAGACTTTCTCAAACGCTTTTTGAACAATAGTATCATTACCAGTCGAGTTATATATAGTGATTGGTGTATGATAATATCTGTTCCATGATTCTATCGGATGAAAAACAATATCTTGCCAAGATAGCTCAATTTTTCCCTCATAAGGTTCAAAAGGTACTGTTGAAATGATGGTTTTGTTTTTTACTTTGCATTTAAAATGACACGATACATAGAATCTATTTATCTTTACATATTCTAGGATTGAAGTTATATCTTTGTTCACCATATTTTTGCCTAAATTTATATTTAACAATTTTAAGCAATATATATTCCAAAACACTTTTTCTCATCATCTAAAAGCTCTACTCCTCCATCATGAGCCTGTGCAATCTGACGAGAGAGGACAAGACCAAGACCATTTCCTTTGACCTTTGTTGACTTGAAAGCTTGAAATAGGTTATCTTTATTTTCTATAGCTACCCCACTATCATATATATAAAACTTATGTAAATCATTGTCATATATATAAGATATTTTTATATTACCAGTATCTTCCTCATCTAGTTCTATAGCATCAATAGCATTAAATAAAAAATTTGTAAAAAGTATCTCTAAAAGATCAAAATCTCCATTGATTTGAAAATCATTTACTAAAAAATCAAATTTTATCTCTTTAGAATAACCATAGTATCCACATGAAAGCACTAGACTCTCTTGAAGCTTTTGCCATGAAAAACTTTTTTTGTTTGCTTTGACACCACTTGAGAACATTAAGGTAGCTTTTATGATGCGTTCTATCTTAAAAACTGACTTTTGTATCTCCTCTACTATGGGGATATTTTCAGGGATAACTCGTTTACTTAAAGTTGAATTTAAAAGAGAAATAGAGCCTATGGGATTGCGTATCTCATGGGCAAGATGTGCTGCCATCTGTCCCATAGTAGCAAGATTTTCTTTGCGTTTTTGTTCTGTAATATCTGTTGCAGAGAGCATCTTCTTGTCTTTGTAGGTCGAACTTTTCACGAGATAAGATTTATCTTCAAAGCTTATCTCATAGTCTTCTATCTTAATCTCTAAGTTTTCATAGAGACTATATAGCTCGCGTGCTTTAGAATTTTGTAAAAACATTTTGTTATCATCATGAAGTATCCAGATAGCATTGGGCAAAAATTCTACAACTCTCTCAACAGTATCTTGCAAGTGAGCATAAGAACTTTTTAATTCTGTAAACTCTTTTTCGACCTTGTAAGTCTGTTCTATGAGCAGGGAGAGTTCTTCTTGGGTGATGATATTTTGCGACATTGGTACTTAAAAACCCAAAATTATTTTGTATAAAGAGTGTGCATCATCTCTTCCACCAAGCTCACGGATAGAGTGCATCCCTAAGGTTGGCAGTCCAATATCAAGAGTATCTATACCCAAACGAGTTGCTATGATAGGGCCAATGGTAGAGCCACACCCCATATCACTCCTTGTTACAAACTGCTGGTAAGGTTCTCCAACCTTAGATGCTACGCTCATAAACTTGGATATTGTAGTAGCATTAGATGCATAGCGTTGGTTAGCATTGACCTTTATCACGACCCCTTTGTTGATGTGTGGGGCATGTTGTTTATCATGCTTAGATGGATAGTTTGGATGGATGGCATGGGCATTGTCTGCTGAAATGAGTAAAGAGCCTCGTATCATAGCCATATAGTTTTCATAGTCTGGTTGCATACGATGAAGTGTATTTTCAAAAAAACTTCCTCCTGCTCCACTCGTAGACTCACTCCCAACCTCTTCATGATCTGAGGCTATAAAGAGCATAGGTTTATCTGCTTCTACGCTACAAATACTCAGAAGTCCCACATAACAAGAGAGAAGATTATCTAATCTAGCACTTGAGATGAAGTCATCGTTAAGACCCACAAACGAAGCCTTTTGTGCATCATAAAAACTAAGCTCATGCGCATAAAGCTCTTTGACATCTAAGATGCCCTGCTTTGAGAGTTGCCACTTCAAAAACTCATCAAATTTAAAGTTATCAGAACTTGTAAGTATGGGTGTAATGTCTGTTTGTTTGTTTACTGTTCGCTCTTTGTTCGCCTTATCATCAAGGTGGATAGCCAAAGAGGGGATGGTAGCTATCTTTTTTTCAAAATTGACAAGTACGGACTGAATGTTATCTTGTGCATCAAGATAAGATACGCGCCCAGCTAAGGATAAATCTCTATCAAACCAAGGGTTTAACAACAACCCACCATATGGTTCAACACCGAGTTTAGTCACTCCATGTTCTTGTATGAGGGGATTTGGTTTGAGCTTTAGATTTGGCGAGTCAGTATGCGCTCCAACCATGGTGTAGTGCATCTCCTCTGGGTAAGTAAAAGCGATAAGTGAAGAGTCATTACGCGTTACAAAGTATTTTTTTCCAACTTCAAGCTCCCACCTCTCTTTCTCATCAAGCTCAATAAACCCAGCATTTAAGAGCATCATACTCATATTTTGTGTAGCGTGAAACGGTGTTGGAGATGCATCTAGAAATCCTAAAAGCCCCTCATTAAAATCTTGTTTATTCATAGTGTTTTTGTCCTAGTGAAAATAGCTTAGTAGTCTGTGCTGCCATCGTCATTTTCAAACATCTCTGGTTTAAACAAAACTATTTTATTTCTACCAGTATTTTTAGCCTCATAAAGTGCCGTGTCGGCATATTTGATACATTTCCAGATAGTATCACCATCTATAGGGAATTTTGCCATACCGATACTCATGGTTTTTTGTAGTTTCTCATTGACTCCTACATCAAAAACAAGCTGTGCAAAAGCTGAGTGGATTTTAGTTGCAACTTGTAAAGCCCCATCATCTGTTGCGTGGTGTAGCATAACAAGAAATTCTTCTCCACCATAACGGATGGCTAGGTCGGCTTCTCTTGTATTTTCTTTTAAGATTTTAGCAAGGGCTACAATGACAGTATCTCCTACATCATGACCGTAGGTGTCATTGACCATTTTAAAGAAGTCTATATCAATCATCATTACATGGTAAGTTTCCTTTCCCCTCTGTGCTTGACTCATAATTTTGTCGATAACTTCTTCTAGAAATCGACGGTTATAAAGGTTCGTCATCCCATCACGGAGGGAAGTATCATGGAGTTTTTCCATAAGTATGCGTGACTCTATCACTGGTTTTGCTGCTTCAAGATAATTTTTTATACTTGGGATGCATGAGGTAAACTTCGCAATATCGGCTTTGGCTTTTGAGGTTATGGAAACTAAGATAGATGCATCTTCGTTGATGGTAAATGGTAAACAGATATAGTGCAAATCATCTGCAGTACATGTTTTACAGAGTTCTTGAAACTCAGTAGAGATGACATTTGACCCTGTTCTATGTGCGCGACATTGTTGAGCATCATCATCGACTTTGTCATCACAAATACTCTCAAGTTGAGTATCACAAATGTATATGAGATTTCTTTTATTGTGTTTGTTGTTGATCTCATAGATAGCAAAGTGGGTGAGTTCAAACTTAGAGATGAGGATATCTTTGATCCTCGAATAGACCACATTTTTATTTTCATCAAGCTCTATTGTTTTTTTAAATTTATAGATATCTGAGAGTTCATTGATGATTGTTTTTGCTTCATACAGCGGATCGTCCGAGTGTAATCTACCTGTTGCAAAAGTTGCTAGATTGACTCTAATCTCTCCAAATGCCTGATGCATCTTATGAAAGAGTGTATTGATCTGAGAAACTACTTCTCCTGCTTCTCCCCCAGCTTTTGAACGAAACTCATGGGTAAAATCACCTTTGTAAGCTTTTTTGATACCTTCTTGTAGGTCTGAGAAAAATTGGAGAAATGGAGTTATATAATAGTTGATTAAAAAGAGGGCGACAATAATAAATAAAAGATTGATTCCTAATATCTTAAGTATAGTAATAAGTCCTGTATTACGCATAGAACTGATATCAAACTCCATACTGATCGCACCAAGTGTATCGCCACGCTTTACATTATGACAAGCGAGACAATTTGGATGGCCAACGCTGATGGTTGCTTTGTAGGGGATTGTGACTCTGAGTATAGCTCCATCAGCTTTTTCTGTAATTTTTTTAAACATCTTGCCAGAAGCTATAACTTGAGTGTCGATAGCATCTCGCATCGTTTCATCATTAAAACCTTTTCCATATTGATCGATAACTTTTTTGCCACGAACAAGCCATAGAGCTTTTACTTCATCGTTAGCTGAAATCTGTTGAAGGAAATATTCTCTTTTATCCATGATCCCATTGACCATGTGTGCAGTTAAGCCATCTTTTACAATCGTTGCAGTCATCTTCGCTTTATCAATAGCACTATTGATGCTGTAATCTCTAAAGTTGAGAGAAACATTGATGATGGTAGCTATAGCTAAACCAAGGAGCATTAAGGTTACAATAGCTAAAAGTTTAAATTTTGTTTGCATAGGGATTCACTTTAAAATTATTTGCTCTCATAATAGCTAATAAAAAATAAAAATAAAGTAAAAATAGTGAGATATATTAAATATTATTCAACAGTAACGCTTTTTGCTAAGTTTCTAGGCATATCTACATCATTCCCAAGTCGTATAGATATTTCAAGGGAGAGAAGTTGCA
>WFMY01000039.1 GCA_015488855.1 Helicobacteraceae bacterium | reverse complement strand
TTTCAGCATATAGTTTTAGGTCTGCCAATATATGATGGACTCAACCTTGTCAAAAACGAGCGGGGTTTCGTTCAAAAAATCAAAGATGACAATGTAGATATAAAGTATAAAGTAGATGAAAAACAGATCTTTTTTAAAGATAGAAAAAATAATATAATTTTTAAAATCAAGGAATTGGAATAAAGGTAAGAGAGATGAAAAATAATAAATTTGTAGGAGCACATACAAGTGCAAGTGGTGGTGTTTTTAATGCAGTGAAAAATGCAGAGCTTATCGGAGCCAAAGCTTTTGCCTTGTTTACGAAAAATCAAAAGAGATGGGATGCAAAGGCTTTAGATGCTAAGACTCTTGACCTTTGGTTTGAAGCTTTAGAACACTCAGGGATACAGCCAAAGCACATCCTCCCTCACGATAGTTATCTCATCAACCTTGGAAACCCAGATGAGCAAAAGCTCATTAAAAGTCGTATGGCTTTCATAGATGAGTTAGAGCGTTGTGAGATACTAGGACTCGATAGACTCAACTTCCATCCAGGAAGCCATCTTGTGAAACTCTCTGCAAAAGAAAAAAGAGATGAGGTTTATTTGAAAAGTGTTGAAGAACAGTGCTTAGATATGATAGCGGAGTCTATCAACATAGCCCTTGATAAAACTTCCAATGTCAAAGCAGTTATCGAAAATACTGCAGGACAGGGGACTAACCTTGGTTATACCTTTGAGCATCTTGCCTACATCATAGACAAAGTAGAAAACAAAGAGCGAGTAGGCGTGTGCATCGACACCTGTCACATGTTTGTGGCTGGATATGACATACGAACGCGTGAAGCCTATGACAAAACTTGGGCAGACTTCGATAGGATCGTCGGTCGTGATAAACTCATGGGGATGCACATCAATGACTCTAAACCACCTCTTAGTAGTAAAAAAGACAGGCACCACTCTCTAGGAGAAGGTGAAATTGGTCTTGATGCCTTTCGATTTATCATGAATGATGAGAGGATGGATGACATTCCCCTTATTTTAGAGACTATAGATAGTGATATTTGGAAGCAAGAGATAGAACTTTTATATTCTTTTGTAGAATAAGCTTTGCTATGATATACTCTATCTTAACCAAATACGAAGGCAATACTTGAAAACATTAGTTAATTTTTTAGACACAAAAGATGTATCAAAATCTCAAATATTTGCACAGTTAAAGTGCAATGATGCTGAGGCTAAAGTGCTTCAGTCTCTCGCTTTAAAATATATGCAGGGTCAAGATGACCAATTAGTTTTAGAACTTCTTCAAGAACTTTTCCCTAGTAAAAAGTACAATTACTTAGAGCATCTAGGAGAGATTAAAAATCTTTTAGAACTAGGCTGGCTGAACCAACAAAGTTTTACACCTGTCAAGATTTCAGATGTAACGCCTCTTGAACTTTTAAATACCTCTGTAGGACTCTCTGCTTCATTTTTGAAACTTATGCAAGATGTGACTTTAGATGTGGATTTACCAGAGATAAAACCTTATGTTGACCATCTTGAGTACCTTCAAGACCAATTTTTTAGGATAGAATTATACCAAAAGATGAGTGCTATCCGTCAAAATGTACATGAACACTCTCTAGGCATAGACCGTATCATGAACAAACTCCAACTTTTAGAAAAACGCATAGCTCAAAGAGTAGAGCAAACAGAAGAAAAATTAGTATTAGATAAATTTTTTACGCAAAAAAAGATGACAAATCTCGAGCAGGTTATATTTATAGCACTTCTTCGAGAGGAATATAGTGCTACAGATGCGTCCCTGCGTGAGATGAATACCCTCATAGACTTGATATCCATAGATGAATATGATCGGATTAAGAATCGTTCTTTACTCGAAGAGGGAAGTCATCTTTTAAGTGAAAACATCATTGACTACGAAGAGATGCTCAACCCTTTTGGTGGTATAAGTCGAGCATTTTATATCGTAGATGATGTCCTTCAAAGCATCATACACCCAAACAAAAACAAAGCGGTAAAAAGGCTCAAGTTAAATGCTCTCATAGAGGAGCAAGATATCTTTGAACTTGTTGACCCTGAGACATCTTTAGATGATGTAGTGCTCTCAAAAGAAACCAAAGAGACACTTAGCAATCTTATGCGTCAGGTAGATAAAGAGGTCGTAGGTCGTTTAGTTGAATGGGGCATCAAAGATAAAAAAAAAGGTATCGATGCACGGATTATCTTTTATGGAGCAGCAGGCACGGGGAAGACCATGACTGCATACTCCCTTGCAAAGTCTTTGAAGCGTCAAGTATTGGCCTTTGATTGTTCAAAAATACTCTCAATGTATGTTGGTGAGAGTGAAAAAAATGTTCGCAAAATTTTCGATACTTTTTATGAGCTTTGTGAAAAAACAAAAACAGAACCTATCTTACTTCTCAATGAGGCTGACCAGTTTTTAGGCTCTCGATCAAGTGGCAACATCACAGGCTCAGACCAGATGCACAACCAGATGCAAAACATATTTTTAGAGCAAATCGAGAACTTCCGAGGGATGCTCATAGCAACAACAAATCTTTTAGAAAATATCGACAAAGCATTTTCAAGACGCTTTAACTACAAGATAGAGTTTAAAAGACCAAATGAGGCACAAAGATTGCAACTTTGGGAGTTAATGTTACCAAAAAATGCACCTTATGACAAGAAATTTGATATAGAAAAATTGGTTAAATACCCGCTATCAGGGGGACAAATAAATCTTATCGTGAAAAATACAGCTTATAAAGTCGCAGTCGAAGAAGAGCCTGTATTTAAGATTCAAGATTTTATCAATGAGATTCAAAGAGAAAAAAGTGGTGACTTTGATGGCGAGAAAGTGATGGGTTTTATAGACTAA
>WFMY01000038.1 GCA_015488855.1 Helicobacteraceae bacterium | reverse complement strand
GATTGATTTCTCAAAAAATGAGACTATTTTAATAGCGCAAAGTATAGAGCCAACGCCAACTATTGACGATGGTATTGTTTTGCATTATGAGAAAAAAGAGAAAGTTGAGCAACATGATAAGATAGACTACTCAAAGCGAGGTTATATCCGATCTGTTTTTAAAAATGAACTTCTTATTGAGTACATTAAACCTAAAAAAGGTGTGGCTGGTCGTGATACAAGAGGAAGATTTTTAGAGGCCAAAGAACCATTAGAAACACATATTCCAGAGTTTAATATAGATGAAACAATAGAGATAACAGAAAATAAAAGAAGCAGAGAATATAGAGCAAAAGAAAATGGTTACATTACTTTTGAAGATAATACTTATGCGATTAAGACAGATGTTGAAATAGAAGCTGTAAGTTTTAAGACAACAGGCTCAATATTGGCTGGTGTTAATTCAGAAGTAAGCATGAATGTCAAAGAGGTAGATACAGCTAAGGATGCGGTAGGTCCTGGTATGAAAGTAGAAGTTACAGAGATAGAGATAGAAGGAAATACAGGTTCAAACTCCGTTGTTTATGCACAAAAAGCAAGTGTAGGTGGTCAAACACATAAAGATTCACAAATCAGGGCTGATAAACTTGATATTAACATCCATAAAGGGAAGGCTTATGGAAAAAAGATTCATATATCTAGACTTGAACATGGTATAGTTGATGGTGATATCATTGAGATTTCACAGGCTATTGGTGGAGATATTCGGGGTAAAGAGATATATATTGAGCTATGTGCTTCTTATGTGAAGGCTACAGCATCAAGACTTATAGATATCAAAAAACTTCAAGGTAGTGAAAATATTTTTACTATAGATTCATTAGTAAAAAAAGACTCTCAAAAAGGTGTAGAGAAAAATGAAAAAGAGATAGTTGAGTTAGAATTTGATGTGAAGCATATAAAAAAAGAGATTGAAAAATATAAAATTAATATCAAAGCAAATAAACAATCTTTTTTAGAATTAAAAAAAAGACTCATCCTATATAAAAAAAATGGTGTCAAGATGCCAGAATCATTTGTCAAAAAATACCAACAATTTATCAAGGTTCAAAAACATCTTGAAGGGATTATTCAAGAACATGCTACTAAGCAAGATAAACTAAGACTTCTCACTACTCAAACAGCTTCTTATCAAGACTCTATTTTTGATGCGCGTATAGTCAACCATGATAGATGGGTTGGTTATAACAAGCTAGTATTTAAACTTGTAGACCCCCCTGTTGAAGTGAGTTATGAACCTCCAGAAGGTTCACCTGATAAGATATTTGCAATAGTTCAAGATGCGGATGGTGCATACAATATCGAAGCAGTGAAAGAGACATAATGATAGTAGGATTAAAAGGTTTTATCGTTTACAAAGAACCAAGTTTTGTGCATGTAGATGTGCAAGGGATAGTCTATGAAGTTTTTATCTCTCTGCAAAGTTTCTCAGCACTTCAAAAGGATGAAATTAAGCTTTATACAGCACACATCATTCGTGAAGATGCCCAGCTTTTATTTGGTTTTGTTAATATGGCAGAAAAAAAGATGTTTAGTAGGTTGATAAAGATCAATGGAGTAGGACCAAAAGTGGCAATGGCAATTTGTTCTACTTACACACCGAGTCAGTTTGCAGTCATATTAAACAATAAAGACCTAAATGGTGTAAAAAAAGTACCTGGTATTGGACCAAAAAGTGCAGGAAGGATTCTTGTAGAACTTGCTGGATTTGATGAGGAGTTACTTCAAAGTAGTGCATCTACTCCATCAGCATCTTTAGCTTTTACACAGGCTACAGAAGCACTAGAATCTTTAGGATTTAAAAAAGATAAAATCTCAAAAGCACTGAGTCAATGTCAAGGTGATGATACATCTATGCTTGTTAAAGAAGCGTTAAAGTTGCTTTGATTTTTTATTTTTTAAAAAGACAATAAAAGATATTAAAAAAGATAAAATAGAGACATAGAGAAACAGCCCTTGTATCCCTATGTAGACTATAACTGGTTGAAAAAGTATAGGTGAAAATGATTGTCCAAAGAAAAAACTAGAAGTCAATATACCAATAGCACGCCCTCTTTTGTTCGGTTCAACAAGAGATAAGAGCCAAGCATTAATATTTACCATCACAAGACCAAAGCCAACTCCCATAAAAAGTGATGAAAAGAAAAGTTGATTTGGTGTAGTCACTTGGGAGATGATGAGTAGTCCAATTGCAAAAAAGAAGTAGGTAATGCTAAAGATTTGTATAAAACTAAAGCGTTCTTTAAGTCTATGGTATTGTTTGGAGACAAGTGCATTGACAAGCATGGCAAAAGCTATGAAGTAACCAACACTACTTGGAGTTCCCCCTAACTTGTTAATGACAAGATAAGGGAGCTGTGTTGGTAGCATATAAAAAAGTAGCATCGAAAAAAATGCCATGAAATATACTGGAAAAAGTTTTGGAGCTATCTTTGCATCGAGATGTGGAAGATGCACAGCCTTTTTAGGCTCTTTAAGTGAACTTATGAAGATGGGTAAAAATAATATTGGGAGTAAGTAAATAAGAAAAGGATATTGCCATCCGATATGTGCTAAATATCCACCGCTAATGATAAAAGTGATACCTCCAAAACCTACTGCCATCCCTTGAAGTGACATAAACTGATGACGCTGTTTTTCATCAAAATAATCACCAATAAGTGCCATAGATGAGGTCATAATAAGTGAAACTCCAATACCTAATATAGCTCGTCCAACTAGAATATAGTAAAAATTATCTAAAAAATAACCTGAACTTCCTCCTAAAATAAATAAGCTTACTCCAAAATAAAGTGGTTTGAGACGACCCATCTTATCGACTACAATACCAGCTACTGGGGAGATAAAAGCAATAACAATAGAGGGGATAACAAGAAGAAGTTTTGAATAAAAATTTATATTTTCTATAGCACTAAAATGTTTTCCTATAAGGGGGAGTGTTGTTACTATTGCTATCCCAGACATTACACCCATTGTTGCAAGAAGTAATAAAGAGATTTTAATTTTGATTGAAATTTGATTTGACATACGCCCATTATAACAGTTAAAGTTTAAAGTGCTATAATAATATGTTTTAAAAATAAGGATTAATATTTGAAATTATCGATTTTATTTGGTGGAGCTAGTTTTGAGCATGAGATTAGCATAGTAAGTGCTATAACTTTAAAAGAAAAGTTACAAACATTTGATTTGACTTTTATTTTTTGTGATACGGATCATACTTTTTACAAGATTGAACGCGCATCTATGAAGGCGACAACATTTTCTCGTGGTGAGTACAAAAAGATGCCTCTTCTTCGTTTAGAGAAAGGTGCTTTTGTGCAAAAAAGTATGTTTTCATCTTTAGAACATAGAGCAACTGTGCTCAATCTTATCCATGGAGCTGATGGTGAAGATGGGACTATTGCGGCACTTCTTGACTTTTACCATATCTCTTATGTAGGACCTCGTGTTGCTGCAAGTGTTTTTTCTTACGATAAGCGTTATACAAAATGGCTATGTACGGCAAAAAATATAAAATGTGTTGATTATGAGATATTGAGTGCTGATATACAAGAAGATATTAAGTTGGATTATCCCATTATCGTAAAACCAGCCCGTCTAGGAAGTTCTATTGGTGTGAGTATTGTCAAAGATGCTTCAGAGTTTGACTATGCCTTAGATACCGCTTATGAGTATGATAAATGTGTAGTTGTTGAGCCTTTTATAAAGGGTGTCAAAGAGTACAATGTAGCTGGATACATGAGTGAGGGGAAGGTGCATTTTTCTATTGTTGAAGAGCCTCAAAAAGAGGAGTTTTTAGACTTTGAAAAAAAATATATGGACTTTTCTCGTTCAGAATCAGTACTTCGTGCAGATATTAGTAAAGAGTTAGAACAAAAATTGACAAATACTTTTGCAAAAATTTATACGAATATGTTTGAGGGAGCTCTTATCCGTTGTGATTTTTTTGTTGTAAATAATGAAGTTTTGCTCAATGAAATAAACCCTATCCCTGGCTCTATGGCAAATTATCTTTTTGAAGATTTCCCCCATGTCATAAAAGAGTTATCCCAATCGCTTCCAAAGAAAAATAGTATTCAAGTTGATTATGAGTATATTCACTCTATCAGTAGTGCAAAAGGGAAATAGTGGCTATAAAATCAATCCAATATCAACAACATACTCTTGATATAAGTTATGAGATTCTCAACCCGACAGCAAGTGTCGATATGATAGTGCTTCATGGTTGGGGAAGCAATAAAGGACTTATGAATAAATCATTTTCAAAATATATGTCTACTTTCCGTCACATCTATATAGACTTACCAGGATTTGGAGGAAGTACTTGCAACCTTACTTTACAAACTAAAGATTATGCTCGTATAGTGGAACTTTTAATGATTCATCTTAATGCTAATAAGGATATTGTTGTAGGTCACTCTTTTGGCGGTAAAGTAGCAACTTTGCTTAACCCTACTGTATTGGTCTTGCTCTCAAGTGCTGGTATTGTATGGCCAAAGTCTCTTACAGTAAAATCAAAAATTCTTTTGTTTAAAACAATAAAAATATTTGGTTTGTCTCATTTTAGAAAATACTTTGTAGCTGAAGATGCAAAAGAGTTAAGTGAGCCAATGTATGAGACTTTTAAAAATGTAGTCAATGAAGATTTTAGTGAAGAGTTTGCAGACTATGAGGGCAAGGCACTTCTATGTTGGGGTGAGCAAGATAAGGACACTCCATTAAAATCAGCTCGTAAGATTGATGCACTGATGAAAGATTCTCAGTTAAAGATTTACGAGGGTGATCATTACTTTTTTATGCAACATGCCAAAGATATTACAAAGCATATTGAGGTAACTTTTTTAAAAAGTTTGGAGCATTAGATGGGTGAATATCAGGTTTTATTTGATTTTGTAACAAATGTTCTTTTTGTTACAGTTTTAGGTTGGTACCTTATAACAAATCTTCAGTGGTACGATTATAAAATATCTCGTGTAGTTTTAAAGCATCACAAACCTTTATGGCATCTTTTTTACTTTTTTATCCCTCTTATAGCCTACTACACAACTGCTCAGTTTTTTGCAATCTTTTTTTATTTTGCTTATCTTCCAAGTATGTTTATCTGGCAAAAAAAATTAGATAAAAAACTTATCCTTACTTGGCGTGTGAAAAGATTTTTAATCCTGCTCATATCATTGACTTTGTTTCAAGATGTTTTATGTACTCTCAAATCTGCTTGTGAGCTTTATGGTGTGTTTATCCCTTTAGCTGTCACTTATATTGGGAGTTATCTTATTGAGAAGTTTTTATTTGAAGCTTTCAAAAAACAAGCAAAAACAAAACTTACTGCTATGACTAAGCTACAAATTATTGCCATCACTGGAAGTTATGGCAAGACTAGCATTAAAAATTTTCTCACAGAGATACTCTCTTACAAATATAGGGTATATGCTACTCCAAGAAGTGTCAATACTCTTGGTGGAATCATAAGAGATATTAACGAATCTCTTCCTGATGATACAGAGATATATATCTGTGAAGCAGGAGCAAGAGAGAATGGTGACATTTACAATATAACAACTTTTATTGAGCCGCAAACTGTAGTTGTTGGGAAAGTGGGTTTAGCGCATATTGAATATTTTCAAAATTTTGAAAATATTAT
>WFMY01000037.1 GCA_015488855.1 Helicobacteraceae bacterium | reverse complement strand
CCCTTCTTGTCTAACTCTTTAACTAAATCTGGATCACCTTGAATAACTCTTGTAGTATAGATAGTTCCATCCACACCTTTAGCTTTGATAAAACTCTGACCAATCTCTACTTTAGATACACTTTTTGAAGCCACTAAACTTTTGAGTTTAGAGTAACTCACATGTTTAGCTCTTTGCGAAGTATTTGTACTATTATTTAAACCTGTATTGTCACCAACGAGTGCTTTAAAAAGCAAAATAACAACTACTGAAAAGATAGCAAAGGTTATCAAGGGATTTTTATTGAAAAAATTATTGTTATTGTTATTATTATTGTTATTGTTATTTTTGTTATTGTTATTTTTGTTATTTTGCATTAAGCTATTTTCCTTTTTTTAGCACTAGGGTTACCCAATCATCTTGGGCTATTCTTGTGAGTATGTTTAAATCTTTGTAAAAATTCAGAACTTTTTCTTCATATTTGTCTAATATTCCAGATAAGATTAAAACCCCATCTTCTTTGAGTGCACTTTTTAAATCTTTTGCTATAAAAGTAAGTACATCTGCTACGATATTAGCTACTACTATATCATATTTTTTGTCTGTATTTGAGCAGGAACCTTCCCAAATACTGTTAAACTTTACACTATTGAGCTGTGCATTGTCTAAAGTATTTTTAACTGAGACTGGATCTGTATCACAAGCATCTACTTTTGCACCTAGTTTGATTGCACCGACACCAAGTATCCCACTTCCACAACCTACATCCAAGACTTCAAAATCTTTTTTTACATACTTAGCTATAGCTCTTAATGAAGATGCTGTAGTGGGATGATGCCCTGTTCCAAATGCTAAAGCTGGGTCTATCTCAATATTGATTAAACTTTTACTTGGCTCATCCCATGTTGGATGTATATAAAAATCTTCTATCTGTATAGGCGCAATACTCTGTTGATATACTTTCACCCAATCATCATTTTTTAGATTTTTCTGAGTGCATTCACACTCAATAGTTGTAGAAAGTGCTTTTGAGAGTGCTTCTGCAAACTGTTCTACTCCCCACCAAAGAGTTTCTAAGTCCTCTTCATTTCTGACAATAAACCCATCATCACTCTCTTCAAATCCAATATCAACTGTATCATCTAAAAAATCTCTAAAAAGATTTAAGTGCGATGAAACCTTGATAGTGAGCTCATAATAGCTTTCTTCCATTATTGACTTGTATCCATCACTCCGAAACGCCCATAACAACAGCAAGTTTTTCTTTGAGAACTTGTGGTGTAAATGGTTTTACTATGTAGTTGTTAACACCAGCTTTGAGTGCTGTAATCACTTCAGATTTACCACCCTCAGTAGTTACCATAATGATTGGTAAATCTACAAAACGCTCATCCCCACGAACTTTTTTTACCAGTTCAAGCCCATTCATCTCTGGCATATTCCAGTCAGTAATAAGCATTTCGATATCTGGATTAGCGTCCATTTCACTCCAACCCTCAACTCCATCAGCGCCTTCTAAAATATCTTTATACCCTAAACGAGCAAGAGTATTTTTAATAATACGACGCATTGTAGAGCTATCGTCAACAACAAGTATTTTCAACTAAAATCCTTTATATATAACTATTTTATAATTTTATTATCATTATGATAGCAAAATTTTTATTTTTTTTCTATTAATTTAGCAATTTAAACATTTTAAAGAGGTCTAGCGTACCTTCATAATATGCTTTTCCTATGATAACACCATCAATTTTCTTTGTCTCAATAAGTGCTACAATATCACTTTCATCCTTAACACCACCACTTGCAATTGTACTTATACCACTTGAGTGAGCAATATCTACTGTAAAGTCTACATTTACCCCTGAGAGGGTACCATCTTTACTTACATCGGTACAGATGATAGCTTCAACCCCAGCATTTGCAAACTCTTTTGCAAGATCAGTTGCCCTCATAGAGGAGACCTCTCCCCAGCCCTCGACTGCCACAAAACCATCTATTGCATCAATCCCAACTGCTATGGGGTATTTGGCTGCCATATCTTTTACAAATTGAGCATTTTTAACAGCAATGGAGCCTAAAATAATTCTATTTATTCCAATTTCTAGCATTTTTTGGATAGTTGGCTCATCTCTTATGCCACCACCTAACTCTAATTTCACATTACAATTTTGACGAATTTTTATAATTTGTTCTAAATTTTTAGGCTCTCCTGCGAAAGCACCATTTAGGTCAACTAGATGCACCCACTCAGCACCCATCTCTTCAAATTTTTTCACTAACTGCCATGGCTCATCAGAGTAAATCTTTGCACTCTCCATCAAACCCTTTGTAAGGCGAACTGCTTTTCCATCTTTTAAATCTATTGCTGGATATAAAGTCATCATAATCCTTAATTTTATTTCATAAAATGAAGGGAACCTCTTCATCTTTTAATGACGATGTCGGAAATAATTCCGCCATCTACGCTAACGCTATATTTCCTTCGGCAGGAAGCCCACGCAACTCGTTGCTTTTATCCTATAAATTGATAAAATTTTCTAAAATTTTCAAGCCGTTTGTATGGCTTTTTTCTGGATGGGGCTGGATGCCCATTACATTGTCATGTGCAACTGCTGAAGTAAACTCATAACCATAATTTGTACGCCCTATAATATCTGCTTCATTATCACAAATCACATGATAGGTATGCACAAAGTAAAGGTAGTGTGCATCATCTAAGTTCTCAAAAAGAGGATGAGCTTTAGTAAACATCCTATTCCATCCCATGTGTGGCACCTTGAGAGATTCACTAAAGTTTGATGTATCAAAAGCTCTTACTTTTCCTTTTATGATGCCAAGTCCTTCATGATCTCCAAACTCATCACTACTCTCAAAAAGCAGTTGCATACCAAGACAGATACCTAGCATAGGCTTACCGCTCTTTGCATACTCCCTAAGAGCATCTAGCATATTTCTCTCTCTGAGATGCTCCATTGCATCTCCAAAGGCACCGACACCAGGTAAGATAAGTTTGTTGTATTGTTTAAACTTGCTTGGATCACTTTCTACAACAGTATCTTTACCCAAAGAACTAAAGGCATTTTGTACACTCGCAAGATTTCCCATATTGTAATCAACTATCGCTATCATTATTCATCTGCCCTCAACTTTGTAAATTTTATATATATTGCCAAACTTACAATCAGCATAGCAACCCCACCGATAATATAAATAGCCTTCACTAACATCTGAGGGTCTGTTATAGCAAACTTAAATACAAGCATAAGTGCTTCGATGGAAAGGGCAATAATGATAGAGCCAAGAAATTTGACCATTGTCTTATGTGGTCCTGATATACTATGCTCCTTATGCCTTCCAAGAACCTCTTCCTCGATGAGTGTCTTTGCTAGATCAAATATAGCCAAGGATAATGTTAAAAGGA
This sequence comes from Helicobacteraceae bacterium, assembly GCA_015488855.1. Classification (GTDB taxonomy): domain Bacteria; phylum Campylobacterota; class Campylobacteria; order Campylobacterales; family Sulfurimonadaceae; genus Sulfurimonas. The sequence continues at coordinate 6,528 of WFMY01000037.1, read as the reverse complement.
TAGTGGCTTTAAACATATCTTCTATAACCATGTGTTTAATAGAGATTTCATTTGAAAAAAAGCTCTCAATAGCACTAAAGAAAAGCAACAAAGCAACTGCCATGAGTGCAAACGAGAAAGCAGAATATGCATATTTGAACAAACTCGAAAAGAAAGAATCTGATTTGTTGAAATGGGAAATTTTGATTACTTCAGCTAGAGGCATATCTAAACAAGCAACATATTTCAGATCACCATTTTCACTATAGATTGGTTGTGATGCGGTGATGGTTAAGTCTTGTGTTATAAGTGATGGATATGGGTCAGTTATGCTACATCTACCCTCACGAACGGCACGATAATAATAAGCACGATCTGCTCTAATCTTCCCTGCATCATCATCTATCTGTTTATGGGCAGTAAAAGTTGGAGTGACCTGAACACCACGATGATCTAAAAGGTAAACACCCTCACAGTTTTCCAAGTCTGCTTTTATCTTCAGCAGTCTTGGCATAATCATCTCTACGCTCAGAGATGGAAGTCTATTTGGTATATTTTTTGAAAATAGGTAACAAAAATACGCCCTTGCTTTTGTACGACCTTCAGAAAATTTTTGTATATCTAATGCAACCATAGCATACCTTTTTTTTAACTATGTAATTATAGCAAAAGGCTATTTACATTGACTTTGATATACTTTCATAAAGGATTTTGATGATTGGTTACTACCTCTTTTTATTTTTAGAAAAATTTTTAATGCTCTTACCACATAAAGTAAGAAAGTTTTTTTTTACACTACTTGGAAAAATCGCTTATCTAAGTTCAAAAAAATATAGACGAATTGCCTACCAGAACTTAAGCTATGCCTTCGATGGAAAGATAAATGATGCAGAGATAGATGAGATAACAAGGTACTCCTTTAGAAACCTCATGTATAACTTCTTACATCTTATGGAACTTCGTTATATGTCCAAAGAAGATTTAGCAAAAAAAGTTACAGTCCAAAATAAAAAGGCAGTTGACAAAGTTCATGCTCAAGGTCGTGCAGTTATCTATGTAACAACACATTACTGCTCATGGGAATTAGGTGGTGCATCTTTAGGTGCCTTTGTTGAACCACTTGCTGCAGTTTATAGAAAACTTAAAAATCCTCAATATGAACAGTGGTTGCTAGAAGCACGAGCCTCTTTTGGCAATACTAACCTAGAAAAAACCAATGTTATTAAGCCACTTATAAAACTTATCAAAAACGCAAAAGCTTCTGGACTACTTATAGATACAAATATGAACAAAAAAGAGGGTGTTGTCGTAAACTTTATGGGTAAGCCCATCAGACAAACTTCTACGGCAGCCTATCTTGCTAGGAAGTTCAATGCTGCTATCATTCCTGTTACCATACGAACTGATGATGAAGAAAATTATACGCTGATGCTTTTTGATGAGATAAAAGTTGAAAAAACTGATGATATTGATGCAGATATTCTTAAAGCTACACAGCTTCAAGCTGATTGGCTCACAGAGGTTATCACCAAAGAACCAAAGTTTTGGTTTTGGTTACATCGTCGTTGGAAGAGTGATAAACCAGAGATATACAAAGATTAAGTTATTAAACCTCTTTTGCCCTAGCCTCATAAAGTTTTAAAAGGGTGAGAAAAAAAGCGGTAATTGCTGGTCCTAATATCATCCCCCAAAAACCAAAAGTAGAGAGTCCTGCTAAAATTGCGAAGAAAATCACTATCTCATGTATCCGTGTATCATCATCTGTTAAGAGTCTGTGATTTATACCCTTTATAATAAGTGGTTTTATAAAAGTATCTGCGATGATAGATATAACGATAATGGAATAAAGTGCAATAAATATGGCAGAATTTGTATCCCCAAGAGAGAACTCCCACAGCATAAAGGGTAACCACATAAAAACTCCACCAATTACTGGGATAAGAGAGGAAAAACCATACATAATACCAAATAAAAGTCCATTGTATCCCATAAAAGAGATAGCCACACCAAATAAAACACCCTCAAAAGTAGCAGTAACAATAATAGAGTAAAAAACAACACTCATCACAGAGGTGAGTTCTTTTACAAGTTGTGATGATTCTGCATCAGATATATGGATAATTCTTTTTAAAAAGTTTAAAACTTTTTTCCCATTGTACTGAGCAAAAAAATAAAAGATAATGACCAAAAAGGCATTTTTTAAAAAACCTGCACTAAAAGCCCCGATAGCACCCGTTAAAGAGATAATTTTTTTTGTTATCTCATTCATATCAATATAGTGTAGATTTTCCATAATATAAGGTTTCAAAAAAACCAAATACTCCGGAGGATTCGTAAAAAACTTTGTAATATGCACGACAAAAACATGAAAAGATTCTTTTTCTATACTATGTAATCTCATAGTGAGTTCAGTTAAAAAATATCCAAGAGGAGCGAAAAAGAGCACAGCCAATAAAAAACTCGATAAAAGTGTAGCCAATAGTTTTGACTTAAACAACCTCCCAAAATAGAGGTCTAAACTTGAGGTACTGATAGCTAAAAGAGCTGCAATAGTCATCGTCAAAATAAAAGGTGTATATAAGAGATACATCCAATAAAGGGAGACTGCAAATAATATGCTTACAAAATACTGCGGTTTCATAGATAAAATCCTTCACAGGAGCAAATTTTATTGTATTTCAAAATAGTGTCCCGTCCTCATTGACATAGTTCATATTGAGCACATCATAGGTAGCCCGAGTGGCTTTTCTCCCTTTTGCTGTTCTTTGCAAATAACCATTTGCCAAAAGATATGGTTCTAAGACATCTTCAACTGTTCCTTCGTCTTCACTCAGTGATGCAGCAATCGTGCTAAGACCCATGGCTCTCCCTTTAGCAGATGCTAAAAGTTTTAAAAGTTTTAGATCCATCTCATCGAAACCAAAAGAGTTGATACCAAGTTCTTCAAGTGCAAATTTTGTTCTATGATGCTCTATAATTTTTTCATCAGCAACATCGGCAAAGTCACGCACCCGACGCAATATTCTAAGAGCTATACGAGGTGTTCCACGACTTCTTTTTGCAATCTCATATGAGGCTTCTTCAATGATATCTTTTTCTAACTTTAAAGAGGCTTGTGTAATGATTTTTGAAAGTTCTTCTGCTGAGTAAAAGTTCATGCGAAAACTCATACCAAATCTATCCCGAAGTGGGTTTGAGAGCATCCCTGCACGAGTTGTTGCACCTATAAGAGTAAATCTCGGTAGATCGATTTTCACTGTTTGTGCAGCAGGTCCACTTCCTATGATAATATCTATGCGAAAATCTTCCATTGAAGAGTAAAGTATCTCTTCAACTGCTGGAGAGAGACGGTGAATTTCATCTATAAATAATATATCACCCTTCTCTAAGTTTGTGAGTATTGCTGCTAAATCACCACTCTTTTCTATCATTGGGGCGGCAGTGACCTTGATGTTGGCTTGCATCTCAGTTGCGATGATGAGTGCTAAGGTAGTTTTACCTAAACCAGGCGGTCCATAGAAAAGCACATGGTCTAGGGCTTCATCTCTTTTTTTAGAAGCTTCTATAAATACACTCAAATTTTTTTTAATCTGTTCTTGACCTATATACTCACCCCAGGCGTCAGGACGCAAAGTTATTTCAGATGTTTCTTCATCTGCACTAAAAGTTTCTATCTCTACAAGGCGTTCCATTAATAAGTATGTTCCTCTTTTGGAAATTTTTTAGTGCGTACCTCTTGTGCATAAGAACTTAATGCATCTTTAACTAAAGACGCTCCATCTATATACTTTTTAACAAACTTAGGTGTAAAGTCTTCAAAGAGTCCTAACATATCTGAAAATACCAAAACTTGTCCATCAACATCTTTGCCTGCCCCTATCCCGATAACGGGCACCTGTACACTCTGTGCTACCTCTTTTGCAACATCTGCTTTGACACCCTCTATAACCATACAAAAAGCACCAGATGTCTCTACCGCTTTAGCATCTTCTACGAGAGACTCTTTTTCCTCTTGGGTTTTCCCTTTAATTTTGTAGCCACCCTCACCTCTAACAGACTGGGGTAACAATCCAATATGTCCACATACAGCGATGCCATTACTGACAAGATGCTCTATAATCTCTGCTTTATCGCTACCACCCTCTATCTTTACAGAGTCTGCATTTGTTTCTTGGAAAATTCTCATTGCATTATTTAATGCTTGTTTTTTTGTTGTGTATGTACCAAAAGGCATGTCACAAACAACAAAAGAGTTTTTTGCACCTTGACATACTGCATTTGTATGGTATATCATTTGATCAAGCGTAGCACTTAAAGTATCTACTTTTCCAGCAAAACTCATGTTGAGTGAATCCCCTACAAGTATCATATCAATACTAGGCTCTAAGAGTTTTGCAAAGAGTGCATCATAGGCAGTTATCATCACAAGAGGTTTAAGACCTTTAGCTTTTTTGATTGAAGTTATCGTCATTTTTTTATTCATAAAAGTATTTTAACTAAAAACTGATACAATTACATTAAATAGGAGAAATATTTTATGGGAATAAGGGCCAACTTAGATGCTTCTTTTGATTATGAGATAGTAGATGAGTTTTATGACCATTATACTATGATGGTTGAGAGTATGGAAGTCATGATAATAGATTTGGCAAATGAAGAGATGTATAAAAGAAGTTTAGATGAACTTTTTCGTGTTTTTCACAACATCAAATCAGCTTCTGGTTTTTTGAAAATCACTCCGATGAATAGACTCGCAAGGTTTGTTGAAGAATTTTTAGAAGATTTAAGGTCTAACCCTAAACCTATCAATGAGCAAACTGTTAATTGGCTCTTAGAGATAAGTGATGTTTTCGCTCAATGGCAGACCGAGATAAAAGAAGACCTTGACCTAACTAAGGTAAAATACTCCCTACTTAAAATACCAGACTTGGATGATTAAACTTGAAAAAATTAGTAGCATATATAACTTCAGGCTATCCTGAAAAATCTTTTAGTATCGACCTTGCTTTAGCTCTTGGTGAAAATGGTGTAGATGCACTAGAACTTGGAGTTGCATTCTCAGACCCAGTGGCAGATGGTCCACTCATAGAAAGGGCAAACCATAAAGCATTACAGCTTGGTTTTAAATTTGAACATCTTTTAGAGATAACAAGAGAGGTAGCACCTATGGTCGATACACTATGGATGGGCTACTTCAACTCATTTTATCAACAACAGATGCATAAGCTTTTACCTCTTAGCAATGAGCTACAACTTAGTGGGATGATCATCCCAGATTTACCACATGAAGAAGCACTACCATACAAAGCACTCTTTGAGAAAAACAATATATCTAACATCTCTTTTGTAGCTCCTACAGACTCAGACCAACGCATAAAAGAGCTTGTCAGTGATGCACAGAAGTTCATCTACATGGTTGCATACACTGGCATCACTGGTTCAGGAACAGCCGAAGACTTACAACCTTTTTTATCAAATATCAAAAAATACACCCAAACACCCGTATATGTAGGTTTCGGGGTCAATGAAAAAACAGCTAAAGATAAAGTCAAAGGGGCAGATGGGGTGATAGTAGGGAGTGCTTTTGTAGATCTACTCTTACAAGATAAACTTTCCTATAGTGATAAAATTTTAAAGTGTAGTGATTTAGCCAAAGTTATAAAGGATAAGATAAATTCTTAAATGATGCCCTCGAAGAAAGTTAAATCTTCAAGCAAGAGTTGGTCTCCCCACAAGGACTCGAACCTTGAGCTATCCCTTAGGAGGGGACTGCTTTATCCAGTTAAGCGATAAGGAGATATTGTTTAGAAGTGTAATTATATCTAAAAATACAATATTCTCTCTCAGTAGTATAAAAAAATTAGGAGTTTTCATGAAATATTATGCACCTTGGGAGAGAGCCTTTGAGAGAATATCTACCCCTTTTGAAAATTTTATCCATGCACAAACAACGGCGGGGCTTGTACTTATATTTGCAACCATCCTAGCTCTACTTTTTGCAAATACATCACTTGTAGAATTTTATACACACCTCATCCATACAAACATCACCTTTAATGTAGGAGAATGGAAAATCTCACATAGCATCCAGCACTGGATTAACGATGGCTTAATGGCTATCTTTTTTTTCATGGTTGGTTTAGAGATAAAACGGGAAATTCTTATTGGTGAGCTTTCAACACTCAAAGTAGCCACCCTCCCTATTCTCAGTGCTATTGGAGGGATGGTATTGCCAGCGCTCATCTATCTGGGTATCAATGAAGGGACACCTGGTGCCAACGGTTGGGGCATCCCAATGGCTACAGATATCGCCTTTGCAATCTCTGCTCTTGTTTTACTAGGTAACCGCGTCTCACCTGCCCTTGTTACCTTTTTGGTTGCCCTTGCTATTGTAGATGATCTTGGAGCGGTCTTAGTGATAGCACTCTTTTATACAAATGAGATCAATTTCCTTGCTCTTTTTTTGAGTGGACTCTCTTTTATCACAATGGTCGCACTCAACCGTTTTGGCATCAGAGCTATACTCCCATACTTTATCGTGGGTCCTGT
>WFMY01000036.1 GCA_015488855.1 Helicobacteraceae bacterium | reverse complement strand
TACAAACACATTTGAAGCTAAAATATGTAGAAAATGATTTCTTAGCCTGATTTGGTGCTATCTTTGTGAAAAAAATAATCTTTTTTTTAGAACGGCATGGTAGAATTTATACTATGGATTGATTTGGGATAAAAGCTTTGCTTTGTTATTCAAAGTAATACTTGCTATAATAATAAATCCAAATTATGCAATAGAAGATTAAAAACTTTACCTATCATTGCACACAAGGCACATTTTAGAAATTCCTATTGCATAATTTGGGATAAACTTTTTATAAACGGGGTAGATAATGAATAGAAAAAAAATATATAATCCAGATTCAACAGAAGATGTCAATGATAGAAAAGTGTTTGGTGGAAATCCAACAGGTATCTTTGAGTTAAACAACATCAAATACCAGTGGGCATACAATCTTTGGGAAGTGATGCTTAACAACACTTGGTTTCCAAAAGAGGTTGATATGACTCGGGATGTTAATGACTATAAAAATCTTACAGAGAGTGAAAAAGATGCTTATGACAAAGCACTCTCCCAGCTTATCTTTATGGATTCACTCCAAACCAACAACCTGATAGACAATGTAAATCCTTATGTAACCGCCCCTGAAATAAATCTTATCTTAGTACGCCAATCATTTGAAGAAGCATTGCATTCACAAAGTTATGCTGTTATGGTTGACTCTATCTCAACAAACTCTGAAGAGATTTATGATCTTTGGCGTAGAGATATGATGCTCAAGCAAAAAAACGATGCAATTTTTCGTACCTATGATGAGCTTTCTACAAATCCAACGGAACACAATTTTGTCAAAGCATGTTTTGCAAACCAGATTTTAGAGGGCATCTACTTCTATAGTGGTTTTGCTTACATCTATACCCTTGCACGAAGTGGTAAAATGCTAGGAAGTGCACAGATGATTCGTTTCATACAAAGAGATGAGGTGACTCACCTTGTACTTTTTCAAAACCTTATCAACACCCTTAGAAAAGAGCGACCTGACCTTTTTACAGATAAACTCAAAGAGGAAGTGATAGCGATGTTTAAAGAGGCTGTTGCTTTAGAGATAGAGTGGGGACAGTATATCACTCAGGGTCAAATCCTTGGGCTAACAAATGAGATAGTTGAGCAATATATCAAATTCTTAGCAGACGACAGACTGACTTCAGTTGGTTTTGAAGCACTTTACAATGTTAACAACCCTATCAAATGGGTAGATGACTTTGCAAAGTTCAATGACCAAAAAACAAACTTTTTTGAGGGGACCGTAGCAAACTATTCTAAAGGTTCTTTATCTTTTGATGATGACTTTTAAATAAAAGGAAGATAAATATGGTAAGAGAGATTACGAAGTATCCAAGAACTCCAAGTCTAGAGTTTGGTGCAAATGTGAGGTTTTATGATGAAACTCTATATAGTTTGATAGACGACCTTAAAGATACGATGGAGGCAAACTCACTAGATGCTCTTGCCGCTTTTCAGATAGAATCACCACTTTGTGTCATCATTATTCAACAAGAGGATGGAACATATTTAGAACTTATCAATCCTAAGGTTTTAACAAGAGAGGGAACAATCCACCCTACAGAGACTACAGCATATTTTCCAGGGATAAGCGCAAAGACCATCCGCTATGAGAAGATCAAAGTTATGTATGAAGACAGAGAAGGAAATCAGCAATTTTTAGATGCACAAGGAGATTTGTCCATCACGATACAAAGGAAGATAGACTATGTATATGGTTCAAACTTTAGAGTACGACTCGATAAAGAGGAGAAAAAACTTTTTGATTCAAAGTTAGAGTTTGGCACAGATGCTATCACGCAAAATGATTGTCCAACGGTCTTTAAAAGAGATATTATCATTAAAGCATTTAAAGTACTCTTGCTTCTTGGTGCTTTTGCCATCATAGCGACTTTTTTCCTTTCTCAAGAAAATGTAGCGATTGTATCGAGTTTACAAAACTATAATCTTGTAACGATGTTTGGTCTTATTATTATCTACTTTTTTTATGCACAGTATGAAGGGAAACAGTACAAACATTGTAGCTCTTGTCAGATAGGAAATATTATCGGTACTTCCATAACCATGCTCATTAAATTAAGTATTTTATTTGTTGTCAATTATTTTGTAACATAAAGGGAATGCTATTAGAAATTTAAGTGCTAGTAGTGAATATACATTGTGTTCACTACTTTTTAAGACAACTTTAGATTATGAAAAAAATCTTCAAACACTCCTCACTCTTATCAAACAAACTCCTGATAAATCTGTTATAGTAGCTTCAGAAGTTTGTTTAACAGGGTATGACTACGATAACTTTGAGGCTATGTTAGCTTTTAGTGCATCTGCAACACAGGAGATAAAAAAAATCTCTCATCAAAGGATTATTGTACTCACTATGCTAGAAAGAAAAGGGGAAGATGTTTTTAACTTTGCCAAGGTTTTTCACAAAGGTGAAGTGGTATATACTCAGGCTAAAGCAAAACTCTTTAAGTTCGGTGATGAACACAAGTATATGAAAGCTGGATGTGATGAAGATATAAACATAGTAGAAGTTGATGGCATAAAGATAGGCATCTTGATATGTTTTGAACTTCGTTTTAAAGAGCTTTGGCAGAGACTAGAAGGTGCCGACATCATTGCAGTACCAGCTTGGTGGGGGAAAATAAGGGAAGAGAACTTTAAAACACTCACTCAAGCACTCGGAATTATCAATCAATGTTATCTCGTAACAAGTGATGCTAAAAACGAAGAATGTTCAGCACAAAGTGGCATCATTACCCCATTTGGCATCACCCAAAGAAACGGGAATAAGCCTTGCTTAGAAGTACCATACGAACCAAAAGAGATAAAAAAGATGAGAAAATATATGGCAGTAGGGATACAATAGTTTGGATAGAATAACTGCAACAAAAGCAAAAAGGTTATCAGATGAATGTCATAAAGTTTTTGCTTTAAGTGATGCTGTGCGTGATGCCATAACTAACACTAACAGAGAAGCATTTGTACCAAATGGTTTTAAACATAACGCTTATAAGTTAGATGCTTTGCCTTTAGGCTCTGCACAGTATATCAGCTCACCACTAACAGTTGCTAAAATGAGTGAGTACCTCAAAGTAGATGGAGCTGATAGAGTTTTAGAAGTAGGGTGTGGAAGTGGCTATCAAGCTGCTGTTTTATCGCATCTTTTTCGTGGAGTCTTTTCCATAGAGAGGATAGAGCCTCTCATCCTTGAAGCCAAAAAACGCTTTCGC
>WFMY01000035.1 GCA_015488855.1 Helicobacteraceae bacterium | reverse complement strand
CTCACAAGAGATTTATTGTATGTAGCTGCAAGGATTGGAGCGGAGGCTATCCCCCCTATGTTGCTAAGAGAGGCTACGCTGATGCTAAAGAGGTCAAGTTTAAAAAGTTTTGCACCCCCTATCATAAACAGAGCATGTAAGAGTAAGATGACAAATCCAGCCAAAACATAAAAACCCACTCCAGAAAAGCTCTCAAAAACAGCTTTTGAACCAATGAGGGCTATAAGCATAAAAAGCATAGAACTTGCAACTTCACTTGAACCACCTAGCTCTTTTAGCCTTGAGAAAGATCCTAAAATCCCAAAGAAAGTCGCCATAATCACCATAGTAGTTGTGGCATTGATAAACTCTATCTTTGTAGCTATCACTTGGCAAAGGAGGGAGACAAACAAAGAGAGTAAGATGAGTAACCAATAGCGTTTTGTCCCTAAGGTACAAGCACATCCTATCTCACTAGCAACCGCATCGACACTTTTTGCACCAACGAATTTGTTAAAAATATTTGCAAAGGGGACTAAAAACAAAAGTAAGGCAACCCAAAGTGTGTAGTTAAAACTATCTACTATGAGGGCATAACCAAAGGCTGTATCACTCACTCCAAGAGCAGAACCGACTGCTACCATGTTTGCAGTTCCACCCATCCATGAACCACATAAGGCTCCAAAGGCAGAAGAGCCCTGCGTGTCAAAGTCAAACATAAAAGCAACCAAAATAAAACTCACACCCAAACTCAGCACTGCTAAGATATAGGCAATGATAAGCTTCCTCCCTAACTTAAAAAACAAACGCAAATCAACCTGTAAGAGCATCAAAAATATCATTGCGGGGAGAAGATTTGTTTTGGTGAGTTTATAGATAGCATTGATCTCTTTGTTGTACTCAAAAGCACCCAGAGATGCTAAGAGCATCACAAAAGCATAGACCATCACTATGCTCGGTACTAACTTAAAAAGCCTGAGTTTTAACCTACTCTCCAACACATAAAAAAATGTCGCTACTAAAGCAAGTGTAAAAAGATATAAAAGTGGATTTGTTATCATTTGATTTTTTTACTACAAGGGGCACGCTTTAAGCCTTGAGTTTGTTGATAAAGTAGATTTAAGAACCTTTTACTTGGGTCATCTTTGATCGTTCTATAACCATCATCAAGCTCTAACCAGAGTGGATCCCCCTCAAAACATCTATACTCATAATGTCCAACAAGATACTCCAAACTTGGAAACTTTTTTTGCAGATATTTTACTAAAAAGATGTTGGCTTGAAGCTGTGCCTCTGTGAGATTATCCGCTGAGTTTTCTCCCCCAACATTTTCTATCCCAATGGAGTTATAGTTGAGCCCTATCACATGTCTTGCCATAAAATCTAAGGGCATCAGCTGATGGATAGTCCCATCTCTCTGGACCATAAAGTGACTACTTACATTAACACTTGGCTTTACGCTGCTAATATCTTTGCGTCTCGATGGCAAGGTCTCATCTACAAATCTACTCAAAGCATCTTCATAATCATCTATCGCTGTATGATGCACTAAGATTATCTTAGGGATGATCTTGATGCTCTGCACATCTTTGCCATAATGAATTTGAATATACTCTTTTGTCAGTTCTATGCGTTTTTTTGAAAATGGGATAGGTGTTTGGATAATCTCCTGAGCCAAAACAAAAAGTGGCACAAGTAAAAATAATATTTTCAAAATTTTCTCTTTATTTTTTCATAAGTGTAACATAGTTTAAGTACAAAATGCTAAAATATACCCATCAAAATAGAAGGTAAAACCTGTGGCAAAACAATACATCATACTAGATACGGAAACAACAGGAGTAAGTGAAGAAGATAGAGTGATACAACTAGGTTACATAGTTTTAGGCTCTAAAGAGATTGAAGTGCATAATGAGTTTTTCTCTTGTGATATCCCTATCAAATTTGGTGCTATGGAGGTTCATGGTATCACAGAGGAGATGATAGCGAACAAACCCCCTATTACAAGTAGTGCATCATATAAACGGCTTGAAGAACTTAATACTCCAGATAACTATATGATCATCCACAATGCACCTTTTGATTTGGGTATGCTTGAAAAAGAGGGCTTTATCACAAAAATGAAAGTGATAGACACTCTTAGAGTCGCTAAACATATCTATAAAGATGAAGAAGCACATCGCCTCCAATACTTCCGCTACAAGATGGGACTTTACAAGCAAGAGGAAAAAGAAGCTGCAGCCCTTGGAATCGTGGTAAAAGCACATGATGCCATAGGTGATGTACTTGTTTTAAAACTCTTTTTATCAGAGTTACGCAAGTCTATCTCTAAGATATTTCCAGATGAAAACCCAGTTGAAAAAATGGTTGATTTGACAAACACACCGATACTAATAGAAAAATTTAGATTTGGAAAACATAAGGGAAAAAGTGTGAGAGAAGTAGCCAAAGAAGATGCAGGCTACCTCAGATGGATGCTTAGCTCTATGGAAAACTTGGATGATGATATGCGATACACACTTAATCATGCCCTTGGCGTTTAGTGCCTTCGGCTTAAGCGTATGGAACATATTTTATAAAATCTGTTCACGGGAGCTTAAAGTAGATCTGAAGGTAGTTTCTAAATATGTTTACCGTAACTAAACAATAGAGCCAAGGGTACACTGGGAACTAATCTTTTTTATCATCTAAGTGATTTGTTATCTTATATATATAAGATAACAGTTCCGCAACAGCTTTATATAGCTCTTGAGGAACCGCTCTATCTATCTCTACCTTACTCAGTAGCTCTATGAGGTCTTCATCTTTTTTGATAGGCAAATGATGTAATTGTGCTATCTTTATGATGTTTTTAGCAACCTCACCCTCCCCTTTTGCTAAGACTTTGGGTGCATTTGCTTTGTCTTTTTCATATTTAAGAGCGATGGCCTTTTCTCTCACCCTTTTACCTCAAAACCCATCGCAAAGTCATCATCTTCTTGGTATGGTACATCCTTTTGCTTTTGTAGTGTATCATGAAAACGAATCTCCCTTGGTATGATTTGTGTACTAATCAGACCAGCTCTTAAGAGACCTAGATGCTCTTGAAAAAGGTCTTTAAGCTCTTGACTCTTACTATATAGATGGATATTAATTTGATTTTTTTCAAAAAGCATGAGCTTTAAACCTATCTCACCATAATTTTTAAGTTGGAGTTCTATGTCACAATAAAATTTATCTTTATCCCTTTTTACATCTATATTACCACCCTCTAACTGCTCCCAAGTGATAGGCAGATATATATTTGAAGAACTGCCTAGGTAAGAGATAAGTTGAAGGTTATCTATCTGAAGCACTAATTTATCTAGATGCTTTATCAAGTCATGTTTATTGGGACTTGATGAATTTTGCAAATCCTCCGTTGTATGTAGCAAAGTAGCTTTAAGATCATTAGAGAGCATCTCTTTCATTTTATGTTCATAATTTAGATTTGGACTCAGTGCCAATTCTTTGAGTTTTGAAAAAAGTGTTATAACATCTTTAGAATATATAATATCAGATTTTTGAACTAACTGTTTTGTGTCGAGGACAAATTTAGCTATATCTTGCTTTAGCACTGTAGATGGCTCTTTTGTCGTAGTGAGATTTTGTATAATGATTTCAACTCTGTTTAATAAAGGTTTTGACTCTAAAATTAAACTTTTGTTTAAGATGCTACGAAGTGTTTGAAGAGACTCTTTTAGCATAGGGAGTTTGAGTATTTTATCATCTAAGAGCACTGTTTTCAAATCTACTTGTTTTTGAGTTTGAGTTTTAATTTGAGTTTGTGTCTGTAGTTTTATGGGCGCTTGCTTCATACTTTTAACTTCTAACACATTTTGTGCTGGTAATGAAACCTGTGTCTTTTGCTTGACTTTATTTGACTGAGGTAGTTTTTTTCTCTGAGAAGATGCCTCAGTATCTACAATAGTTTTATGGTCTATCTCCACTTTTTTTAAAGTAGTAGAGGGATTTACCTGCACTTTCTCCTCTGTACGATCTGGCTTAATTTTCTGAACTACTTCATTTATTTTATAAGTTTTAGTAGGCTCTTTATGTTTTTGAGTTGTATCTTCAGTCTTTAGCGATGAAAAAGGGGTATTGATTGGTTTAGATGGAATTGTGATATTTTGTTTTATTTGTATCTCTAACTTTTTACTAAGAATTTGATTTGAAATTTTACTAGAGGGCTGTTTAAATTCTTCCACTTGCTTTGTTATTGAGATGTTTTTTGTCTTTGTTGATGTAGTAGAAAATTCTAGTTTAGCTAACAACTCTTTTGTCTTAGGCGCATAAATCGGATCAGCTTTTTTTATATTTTTTTGGAGATTGATTACTAGGGATTTAACCTGTTTTGAGAGAGCTTCCAATACTGTAGGTTTTTGTTTGATACCTTTTGCAAGTTCATTATTGCTCACTTTTTTTACAACTTTATTTTCTAGTAAGGCTTCTAGCTCTTTTATAATCACTTTTGAATCTGCTACTTTACTATGAGATAAGAGGTCTTTGAGAGTTTTTAAAATATTTTTTAATTCCACGATAGGATTCTGTATATTTTTAATTTTAGATTCTAAAAATACACCTGAATTTTCAAGTTTTGATTTTATATCAACAGATTTTATATCTTTTATGTCTACTAAAATATTTTTTAATACCCGTTCTATGGGCAAGGAAGTTTTCTCCGATTGAAGCAATTTGAGGAGCTGTTTAATCGTTGTTGATGTATCACCAAGATTATTAAGTGTAGGATTTTTTTTAACTAAGGCTAGGAGTGCTTTATTTGAAGAGTTATCACCACTTGTTTGTTTAAGTATTCTCTCTATAATTGAGCGTAGATCAGCACCATTTTTGAGTATCTCTTTCAATTCTGTTTTACTTGCATCAAGAAGCACTTGCACTAAGGCTTTATTAGTATTATTAAACAGTATATTTAATTTTGTATTGGATGGTGTAAGGTGAATCATACCTTAGTGAGAGCATAAACTATACCGCCCTAAGAATAGGGCAGTATATTTAGTCTTGTGTAGTATTAAAAACTATCTCTTGGTCTTTGTAGATACCAGTTCCAACAGGAATAGTACGACCGATGATTACATTTTCTTTTAAGTCGTTTAAGTCATCAACTCTAGCACTTACAGCAGCTTCTGTGAGTACTTTCGTAGTATCTTGAAATGACGCCGCAGAGATGACAGAGTCTGCTGCAACAGATGCTCTTGTAATACCAACCAAGAATGGCTCAGCAATCGCTGGACGACCACCAAGACGAGTGATTTTTTCATTCTCAGCTTTAAATTTTGCTTTTGAGATCAAGTCACCTTCAATAAATTTTGTATCACCAGATTTTACAATCTTAATTTGTCTAAGCATCTGAGTAAAGATAACCTCAATATGCTTATCAGCAATATTTACCCCTTGAGAACGGTAAACTTGTTGTACTTCAGAGACTAAATAGTTATAGAGTGCTTTTACGCCCATAATACGAAGTAACTCATGTGAAGAGATGATACCAGTAGTTAAACGCTCACCAGAGTGAACAAAGTCTCCAGCATTGACAACACTCTCATGACTTTTATCTACAAAATACTCTTTTACTAAACCTATATCACTTGTTACAACGATACGAATTTTACCACGAAGCATTTTACCAAAGCTTACATGTCCATCTATCTCAGAGATAAGAGCAGTAGCTTTTGGACGACGACCTTCAAAAAGCTCACTTACACGAGGAAGACCCCCTGTAATATCTGATGATTTTTGCAGTGCTTTTGGTGTTTTAGCGATGATATCTGCTACTTTAACAGTATCGCCATCTGCGATATAGATAGAAGATTTTGACTCAATAGCATAACGCATTAACTCACCATCTTCAGTAGCTAAAACAACAGTTGGCTTATACTCACTTGGGATGTGATCGTTTATCATTAAACGAGTTTTCCCAGTAAGCTCATCCATCTGCTCTGTAGCCGTAGTTCCGACTATGATATCTTCAAATTTTACTACACCATTTGATTCTGAGATGATTGGGTTAGAGTATGGATCCCATTCTGCAATTACAACAGACTCAGTAGATGAAGATTTTGCTAAAACGGAAGATACATCAACTTTTGCATTATCATTTTGCATTATCACAGATCCACGGGCGATATAGTGTCTTACAGCCTCACGGTTATTGGCATCAATTACCGTTGCAAAAAGACCTTTCTCTTTAACTTCATGCCCCTCTTTAATACCTTCAACACGCTCCAAATAATCACCTTTAAGTAAGAAATACTTTACAGTACCCTCTTCTTTAGCAAGTATTGTTTGTGTTACAGGTGCACCATTTTCAACTAAAAGTTCTGATGCATAAGGGATGCGTGATGGAACATTCCAACCATCTTTGATGGTCTCAACGATAGATTCTGCTTCTTGTACCATCGCACCATTCTCGTAAGGAAAATAATATTTTCCTACTATTTGACCGCCAATACCAGCTAATTCATTTGGTTTAGCTATCTTGTTTTTACGAAGTGTATAACGCGTAGTATCACTCTTACTTTCAATCGTAATAATAACTTCATCATGAATAGTCTCAATTTTTATAGTACCTGCATGTGGTGCTTTTATCTTAGGCTCTACAAGTAACACTCCTGCATTTCTTCTATTTGCGACAATATTTTTTCCATCTTTAGACTTATAAGTATTGAGATTATAATAACGAATAAAACCCTCTTTTTCAGCTACAACTTGACGCTCTTGCGCAGTAGAACTTGCAGTTCCCCCAACATGGAATGTACGAAGTGTAAGCTGAGTACCTGGCTCACCAATAGATTGAGCAGCTACAATACCTACAGCTTCACCACGACGAACGATAAAGCCAGTTGCAAGGTTAACACCATAACATAATGCACAGATACCACCTTCACTTTTACAAGTAGTTGGCGTACGGATATGTGCAGTTTTAATGCCTGCTTCTGAGATAACTTGAGCACTTATCTCATCTATAAGTGTACCCTCAGCATAAAGAATCTCATTTGAGATAGGGTCAATCACATCTTCAGCTAAAACTCTACCAAAGAGTCTATCTTCTAAAGATTCGATTAAAGTATTTTGATCTGAAATATCAGAAATCTCTATACCCTCATGTGTATGACAGTCATGCTCAACAACTTTAACATTTTGTGCAACATCAACAAGTTTACGAGTAAGGTAACCCGCATTTGCTGTTTTTAGTGCAGTATCGGCAAGACCTTTTCTAGCACCGTGAGTTGAGATGAAGTACTCGATTACATTAAGTCCCTCTTTAAAGTTAGAGATAATAGGAGTTTCAATAATATCACCACTTGGTTTTGCCATCAATCCACGCATACCAGCAAGTTGACGAATCTGTGCAGCAGAACCACGAGCACCAGAATCAGCCATCATGTGAATAGAGTTAAATCCATCCTTATCATTCTCAACTAGATCCATCATCTGTGAGGCTACAGTATTGTTTGTGTCTGTCCAAACATCAATAATTTTATTGTATCTTTCTTGTTCTGTTAAAAGACCAGCTTCAAATTGTTTTTGAATCTCAATAACTTTATTTTTTGATTCTTCAATTTTAGGTGCTTTTGCATCAGGGATAAGGATATCATCAATAGAGATAGATACGCCTGACTCTGTAGCATGTTTGAAACCAAGATTTTTTAGACGGTCAAGAAAACCAGCAGTTATCCCGATACCACCATATTTTTGAACATAATCAACAATAGCATTAATCGCTTTTTTCTTCATGATTTTGTTCCATAATTCAGCAGGAACAAAGTCAGGAAGGATAGCTTTTAACAGCATACGACCAGCAGTAGTGGTGATGATACGACCATCTACACGAGTACGAATTTTTGCATGAATATCAAGAGCATCACTCTCTAATGCAATATTTACTTCATCTACATTACCAAATAGTTTGTTAGAACCTTTGACACCATTTTTCTCTAGTGTAATATAGTAGATACCTAAAACCATATCCTGTGATGGTGTAGCAATAGCTTTACCAGATGCAGGAAGAAGGATATTCATAGATGCAAGCATAAGGACTTTTGCTTCTGCTATAGCCGCGGAAGACAATGGTACATGCACAGCCATTTGATCTCCATCAAAGTCGGCATTAAATGCAGAACAAACAAGTGGGTGTAGTTGAATAGCTTTTCCCTCTATAAGCTTAGGGTGAAATGCTTGGATAGAGAGTTTATGAAGTGTTGGCGCACGGTTAAGCATTATTGGGTATCCATCAACAATCTCAGCAAGGCATTCCCAAACTTCATTTGTTTTGTCCTCTATCATTTTTTTCGCCGCTTTTACAGTAGTAGCATACCCTTTATCTTCAAGCTTTGCGATCAAGTGTGGCTTAAATAACTCTAGTGCCATTTTCTTAGGAAGTCCACACTCATCCATTGCAAGACTTGGTCCAACAACGATGACAGAACGACCAGAGAAGTCAACACGCTTACCAAGAAGATTTTGACGGAAACGCCCTTGTTTACCCTTGATAACTTCTGATAAAGATTTTAGCGGACGCTTGTTTGCACCCTTAACAGCATTTGCTCTACGACCATTATCAAAAAGAGCATCTACGGATTCTTGAAGCATTCGTTTTTCATTTCTAACGATGATTTCAGGAGCTTCAAGTTCTACTAAACGCTTGAGCCTTTGATTACGGTTGATAACACGACGGTAAAGATCATTCACATCAGAAACAGCAAATTTACCACCATCAAGTGATACAAGTGGGCGTAAATCTGGTGGAAGAACAGGAAGTACAGTGAGCATCATCCAAGCAGGGTTGTTTCCACTATTTAAGAAAGACTCTATAACTTTGAGTCTTTTAGCAATAGTTTTTTTCTTTGCTTCCGATTTTGTTGATTCTATATCCTCTTTAAGCTGAGTAAAGGCGTCAACTAAGTCTATCTCTTCAAGCAGGTCACGAATAACCTCTCCACCCATACGAGCTTTAAAACCAAGTTCACCAAATCTTTGAACAAGGGTACGATACTGCTCTTCATTTAAAACATCATATTTTAAAACAGGAGTTTTTGCTTCAGCATCATAATATGCTTCCCCACCACTCTCAACAATATACGCTTCATAATAGAGTACGCGTTCTAAATCTTTCATCTTAATACCAAGAAGTGTCCCTATTCGAGAAGGTAAAGAAGATACATACCAAATATGGGCAACAGGAGTCACAAGTTCAATATGACCCATACGAGTACGACGAACCTTAGTAGATGTTACTTCAACACCACACTTCTCACATACTACACCCTTGTAACGCATCTTTTTATACTTGCCGCAAAGACACTCATAATCTCTTACAGGTCCAAAAATTTTTGCACAAAAAAGTCCATCGCGCTCAGGTTTAAGAGTACGATAGTTAATAGTTTCAGGTTTCTTTACTTCACCATTACTCCACGACATAACCTTTTCAGGTGATGCAAGGCGAAATTGCAGTTGTTTGATATCTTTTGGTCTATTATTTTCTGTTACTTCAATAGGTACTAATTTACTCATCGTCTTCAACCTCGTCAAAAATTTCTACATCAAGTGCAAGCGCTTGAAGTTCTTTTGTTAATACAAATAGTGTTTCAGGGATTCCAGATGCTGGTATCAACTCACCTTTTGTAAGTGCTTTATAAGCGCGGACACGCCCATCAACATCATCAGATTTGATGGTTAACATCTCTTTAAGAACAGCAGAAGCTCCATAAGCTTCTAGTGCCCATACTTCCATCTCTCCAAATCTTTGACCACCAAAGAGTGCTTTACCACCAACTGGTTGTTGTGTTACAAGTGAGTATGGTCCAGTTGAACGAGCATGAATTTTCTCATCAACAAGGTGATGTAGTTTAAGGATATACATATATCCAACATTAACACGCTCTGTGATCTTTTCACCAGTTTTACCATTGTAAACAACAGTTTTACCATCATGATCCATTTTGGCAAGTTCAAAGAGTTTATCAAACTCAGCTTGGTTTACACCCTCAAAGATAGGTGTAGCAAAACGAACTCCACCTTTTGCCCAATCTCTTGCATAGTGCAAGAACTTCTCATCACTCATCTCACCAATAACTCTCTTAGCATCCATCATACCTGCAACATCTGCAATAGCTATCATTTTTTCTCTAAGATTTTTAACAAAATCCGCTTGTTTTTTGTCAAATTCTTCTTGGATTTGATTAGCAAGTTCACGACCTGCCATACCGAGGTGCATCTCCAATATCTGACCGATATTCATACGAGATGGAACTCCTAGTGGATTTAAACATACATCAACACTTCTTCCATCTTCCATATAAGGCATGTCAACTTCAGGTACGATTGTTGAAACGATACCTTTGTTTCCATGACGACCAGCCATTTTATCACCAATTTTGAGCTTACGCTTTGTTGCAATATAAACTTTAACATACTTCACAACACCATTTGGTAGGATATCATCTTTTTCTAAAATATTAAGTTTTTCCTCGTGTTCATCTCTGAATAAACGCTTTTGTTTTTGGAAATAATTTTTCGTTTTTGTATACTCATCTTGGATACCCTCAGAAAAGGATTTTACAATAGCATTCATAGCAAAACGGTTTACTTCAACTAAATCATTACCATTGATTATATCACCAGCCTTATAATCTGTTTGGGCAATAGTAATATCATTTACTAATGCTTCACGAGTTAAAAGTTTTGCAACACGAAGCATCTCCTCTTTGTCTATCATAAGAAGTCTATCATAGTGTTCACGCTCTAAATAATCTCTCTCTTGTTTTTCAAGTTCAAGTGCTCTAGCATCTTTGTCATAACCTTTTTTAGTAAAGATTTTAACATCGACAACTACACCCTCCATAGATGGTGCACAATAAAGTGATTTATTGATAACATGTCCAGCTTTTTCACCAAAAATAGCACGAAGCAATCGTTCTTCTGGTGTTGGTTTTACTTCACCTTTTGGAGATACTTTACCAACTAAAATCATACCACCAGAAACTGTAGTACCGATTTTAACAATTCCCGACTCATCAAGATGAATCAGTTCATCATCACGAACATTAGGAATATCACGAGTAATCTCTTCTACACCATGTTTAAGTTCACGAGCTTCTACTTCTTTTTCATAGATATGCACAGAGGTAAAAGCATCTTTACGAATCATTCTCTCTGAGAT
>WFMY01000034.1 GCA_015488855.1 Helicobacteraceae bacterium | reverse complement strand
TGCAAATTCATATAAAATAATTTCAGATACTAATAAAGTATTGTATTGCCATCCTACAGCAAAAGTTCAAATTTTATTTTTTACTTCAAGTCCTTTAAAATCTTTACTTGGACTCATAATAAATTGCCATATTGGTAATATTTTACTATCATAATCATCAGTACATTACTTAAAAAATCCTACTGTGATGTCTCCATCAAGGTAGTTATCTCTGAAGTGGAGATGCTCTACTTTTAACTCCTGAGCTATGAGTTTGATATCTTGTGTGGTGAAGTAGTTGTATGTCTCGCTCTCTATGTCACCATGTAGGATGTTAAAGATAAAAGCTTTATTTGCAGCGGTGTAGCAATGGTAGATAAACTCTAAAGCTTCCTCTCTCTCAAGTACATTCATCGCTCCGCTACACACAACATAGTCTGTCTGAGGGATACTCTCTTTACTCAAATCAGCAAGAAGGATTTCACACCCTGTGTTGTTTGACGCGATGCTTACCATCTCTTGGAGAACATCTACACCTGTGTAGCTTTTTGGTTCTTTTTTTTTCTTTTGTAAGTAGTGGTAGAGGTCACCAAAACCACATCCAGCATCTAAAAGTGTAAAAGGATGCATATCTTTTGGAAGCAACTCTAAAAGGATTTTAAATCTGAGTTTTTGTGAAGATGCACTATGCCAGTTGACACCCTTAGCAGTAGTTCCATAGAGTTCGATGGCTGAAGTGTAAAACTTTTTATTGTCTATCTTGGGCATAAGAAGTACTTACTTATGCTCAATAATCTTTAATGATGCAGGGGATATCATCATTTAGTTTGAGTTCATTAAATGCATCTATCTCTTCGTTCATCACTTCTGTTGAGTGTTCAAGGGAGAGGTTAAGTTGCTCTTGGGCTTGGGTAACTAACTCCCTTTGTTCATTTTGTGTTATTTTAAACTTGTTGAGTGTTTGGATAAAAAATTTTTTATCCTCTGTAAGGAGGATAATATCTACTTTTTTTACCCATTTTCTTTCAGGTTTTCCATCTTTTGTAAATTCAAAGATGATGTGTTCATTATTTTTTGAGGCTATAAATTTTTCAACGATAAAACCCACAAAATGGTTGAGTGGGGCATCATGTTGTTGTTTGATAACATAGTACATTAGCGTTCACTTTTTGGAGAATAAGATGTTAAGATAGCAGGGTCTTTTTCGTTGATGATGCCATCTGGTGTATTGAGGATGATCTCCACTTCACAGGAGAGGTATTGAGAGGTCGTTAATGGTGTAAAGTTATGGTCTTGAAAAGCTGCTTTTTTAGCATTGAGGATGATGCTGTCTATGAGGGCTATATCAGATGCATTGGTACTTGAAGTACCTCTGAGTTCACCCTGTATGAAGAGGTTAAGAGTCGTTGCTATCTTCTGAGTTAGAAGAGGATGTTGCTCTACGAGTGCATCTCTTTTGATGGTGACCTCTGCTTGAAGCACCTCTTGGATGGAGTCACGAGCGAGTTGTAGCAGTACAGAACGACCCATGGTGACTCCTTTGATGTATCTCTTTGAACTATTATACCAAATTATTTATTTAAAACCTTAATGACTATCATAACACTAATCACCTGAAAGAGTGCCGCGAGGATAAAGGCATAATAGTGCAACAGATCTATGGAGTTTGCATGATATGCAAGTGTAGCCATTGCTATGAGGAGTGTGAGTGGCATCGAGTGAGAGAGTCCCATAAGTACAGAGTCTCGAAATCCTATTTGTTTATAAAAAACAAAAGAAGCAAGAATGCGTATAAGTATCATTGCGAGGGCAATCTTAAGAGCTATAGTGATGAGTCCATTCATAAAGAGTGAATCCAGATGAAAAGTAGTACCAATATGGATGAAAAAGATAGGGATTAAAAATCCAAAACCAAAGGCTTCGAGTTTTTTTGGCAACTCTTTTTTATGCTCAAAGTATGTAGGTATGAAGATACCAGCCAAAAAAGCACCAAAAGCAAGTTCAAGGTTGAGATAAAGCATAGCACCTATGAGAAGAAAAAAGATACCCATGGAGAGTCTGATATCTTGTTCTTGGTTGTCGTAATGAGGCATGAGATAGGTTGAGATGGTTGGAAACCACCATGTGAGTAATCCCATAGTACGAAATAAAATATACATAAAGATAAGAAAAATACTGATTGCACTTAGGGTTTTTAATAGCTCCAAACCTATCCCAAACTCCAAACCAGCAGAGACTATGGTTAAAAGGCCAATGCTGACCACTTCACCTATACCCCCTGCTGTCATAGAGAGGTTTAGCCAAGGAGTTTTTCCATACTCTTTTGAGAGGGTTGCAACAAGCCCCACAGAGATGAGTGGCATAAGTACCATAAAGATTTTACTTAGACCCATGTAGATAGATAAACCGATAGAAAAAATGTAGAGCAAAAGGAGATAAAGGAGAACCTTTTTCATAATGTTTGTTGGGGTATTGATGACATCTTTGAGATTAATCTCAGTTCCTGCAATAAACATCAGATACAAAAAACCAAACTCAGCAACAAGTTCAAAAAGATATTCTTCATGTAAAAAACCAATATAGGCAAAGACAGAACCAAGGATAATCTCGATAGGTGTTGTTGGGAGTTTTAAAAGTCTAGCAAAAAAAGGTGAGAATATGATGATGAGTGAGATAGTGGTGATGAGGACTACATTTTCATTCATCAAATATCCCTAAACTTTATCTGCTACTTCAAGATTTAAAGATTGTAACATCTCCAAATCTTTACTCATAATCCGTCCACTCGTTGTAAGATAGTTCCCGATAACTATGGAGTTGGCTCCATGCTCAAATATCTCATCTTGACGCGTACCGAACATCAGCTCACGCCCACCAGCTACCATGATTCGTTGTGCATCAGGAAGTGCTTGGCGTGTGAGTTTGATGAGAGAGAAAGCCTCTTCGATGCTCAGTGAGTTTGGACTCAATTGGAGTGCTTTATTGTGATGATAAAAGTTGATAGGGACACTGGTAGGCTTAAGTTTGCAAAGTGCTTCAAGCATTGAGAGCCTATCTGCTTGTGTCTCACCAAGCCCAAAGATACCTCCACTGATGAGTACAAGACCAGATTTGTTTACATTTTGGCAAGTCTCAAAGCGTTCATCCCAAGGGTGCGTTGTACAGATTTGTGGGTAAAACTCTCTTGATGTCTCGAGGTTATGGTTATAGGCTTTGATGCCAGAGGCTTTGAGTGTGAGAAGTTGTTCTAGGCTTGCTGTACCATTACAAGCGATGAGTCTCAGCTCAGGTACTTCATCTGTGAGCATCTTTGCTGTGCTAGATACAAACTCTAAGCTTTTCTCGTTGAGCCCTTTGTCCGCTGTAACGAGACAAAACCCAAGGGCGCCATTGTCCCGTGCAACTTTTGCTTCTTGTAAAATAAGTGCTTTGTCTTTTTGTTTGTAACGCTCTATATCTGCCTTATAACGGACGCTTTGAGAACAAAATTTACAATCTTCAAGACATGTTCCAGAGTTGATATTGCAGATAGAACATAAAAATATCTTTTGCTTATCGCTCATAGCTAAATTTTTCCTTGCTAAACTCTTTAGCACCATCTGTTTTTGTGTAGTGTGTTACCTTGTACTTTTCATCGGTGATTTCGAGCATTGCACATTCTGAGATGGGTTTACTCCTTGCACATATCTCACCAGGGTTGAGATAGAGTGTTGGTTTTTGAAATTCACTATGAAAAGTATGTGTATGCCCTGAGATGATGATATCTGCATCTGGATTCATATAAAAAGGAAGATGCATAAGCTTGAATTTTAAGTTTGCGAGTTTAAAGGAGTAAGGCTCCTGAACTAGGTTGTAGTCGTTATGATATGGGGCAAGATGAGCATCATTATTTCCATACACTGCTACATATTTAACTCCACAGTTTTGTAGGAGATCAAGGGTTTCTTTCTTGATAATATCTCCAGCATGGATGATAAACTTAGCCCCATTTTCTATGAGCATCTCAAGGGCTTTTTGCGTCTTGCCTACCTTTGTATGAGTATCTGAGATTATCCCAATTTTCATTATTGTCTGTCTCCTTTTCCAAGGAAGTGAATTTCTTGGAAAATTCCTCTCACTAAAGCTACGCCTATCAGCGAGAAATATAATCTCATTTGTCTATCTCTTCTTTTGGCGTGCGTGCTTTACATTTGGTACACTCATAAACTTCTTTATTTCTGTAGGTACGAGGTGCAAGTAATCCAGTACATTTTTTATCTAAACATTTGATAGTTGTTGGCTCAAACTTAGAGATAAATTTACAATCAGGATAGTTTTCACACCCCCAAAATGGACCACGACGAGAGTTTTTGAGACTAATCTTCCCACCACAATCAGGACATGGTGTCTGGCTTATTTTTTCTTCTACATTAATGCTTTTTGTATTTTTACAATCAGGGTAGTTTGAACATGCCAAAAATTCACCATTTCGTCCATTTTTAACAACCATATCACTACCGCACTTGTCACACTTCTCATCTGCGGTTTGCTCTTTTTCCTCTACTGGGTTGCCCTCTTCATCACACTGCTCGGTGTATTTACATTTAGGGAAACCACTACAGGCGATGAAATTTCCAAAACGACCTGAACGAAGCAGAAGCTCATTTTCTCCACATTTAGGACATTGTCTCCCAAGTGGTTTTGCAAGTTTAAGACTTACGATATTTTCTTTACCAGCTTCTATCTGTTTCATAAAATCAAAGTAAAATTCTTGAAGTAGTTTTTGCCAGCTTTGATGCCCCTCTGCAATCTCATCTAGCTGCTCTTCCATATTTGCAGTAAAAGAGATGTCAACAATGTTGGCAAAGTTTTTCTCCAATATGTCTGTTACCGTAAAAGCCATCTCAGTTGGGATGATCTGTTTTTTCTCTATGGTTACATAGGTTCGAGAACTCAGAGTTGCGATAGTTGGAGCATAGGTAGATGGTCTCCCCACCCCTTCGCTTTCTAGTTTTTTGATGAGGGCTGCTTCACTATAGCGTGCAGGTGGTTCTGTGAAATGTTGTTCAGGTTTTACAGTTTGAATCTCTGCTTTGTCTCCTTCTTTAAGTATTGGAAGGAGTTTGTCTTTATCTTCCGCACCAGTGAGTGCATAAAAACCATCAAAGGTAAGTTTACGCCCAGATGCTCTATAGATAGATTCATTCCCATTAAAAGTGATAGATTGTTGCTCAAACTCAGCATCCATCATCTGACATGACATAAAACGCTCATAGATGAGGCGGTAAAGTTTTATCTCATCAGGCTTTAAAAAACTTTGTGCTACTTCAGGAGTAAAAGCAAGCATAGTTGGGCGGATAGCCTCATGCGCTTCCTGAGCTCCTTTTGCTTTTTTGTTGTAAACCTTTGGCTCATCTGGAAGATACTTTTTTCCAAAACGATTTTCTATCACACCACGAACCATACTTATAGCTTCATCCGCTAAGTTGAGTGAATCTGTTCTCATATAGGTGATGACACCTGAAGTACCATCTGGAGTTTTTACACCCTCATAAAGCGTTTGTGCAACCATCATTGTTTTCTTTGGAGTAAAGCCAAGTTTACTTGAAGCTGTTTGTTGGAGTGTAGAAGTCATAAATGGTGGTGGCGTTTTTGACTTGCGTTTTTTTGTTTGTATCTTTGCAATCGTAAAAGTGTCTGCTTTGACACTCT
>WFMY01000033.1 GCA_015488855.1 Helicobacteraceae bacterium | reverse complement strand
GTGAATCTATGATGGCACTTGTCTTGGCAGATATGATGCTCTTAAATATGGGTTCAAATTTAGATGGAGTTTTAAAATACTATCAATAAGAGGCTTAGTATGAATGAGATTTACAAAAAAGAAAATAGCGAAGAATGGATGTTTCCACAAGATGCTTTTATATTGAGTGAAACAGATGAACATGGCATTATCACTTATGCAAATGATGTTTTTTGTGAGATAGCTGGATATACAGTCGATGAACTCATAGGAGAACCTCATAATGTTGTAAGACATCCAGATATGCCTCGTATAGCTTTTAAAGGTTTGTGGGATGATATCCAAACAAAAGGTTTTTGGACTGGTATCGTGAAAAATCTTAGAAAAGATAGAGCATATTACTGGGTATATGCTACCGTTTTAAAAAGAGTAGATTCCAAGGGAGAAATTTCATATCTTTCTATCCGTACAGTGCCTAAAAGACAGGATGTTGAAGTTTGTACTAAATTGTATGCAGAGTTAAAATCTAAAGAGTAGTGAAGCGCAATAAAGTAACATTATATGTTGAAATTGTGAGTAAAAAGCTATTTTTTAGTTAATTTAAGATTTTTGTGACTATAATAACACATAAATTTAATTTTTTGAGGGTTCAAAATGAAAAAAATCATTCTTTCTGCCTTAGTTGCAAGTGTAGCTTTAGTGGCAGCAGATAAAACACCAATCTATAAATCAGGTATGTTGTTACCACCACAGCCTAAGGTCATCTACGAACAACAGTGTGCTCAATGTCATGGTATGGACGGAAAACAAACAAGTTTTAAAGGGTCTTCTACTGTAGTTTACTCTCCTATTACTGGTCTCAATGCAGATGCTTTAGCAAAAGAGCTTAAAGAGTATAGAGGCGGAATCAAAAGTAAAGATTATGGTCCACTTCAAAAGTATGGTTATGGAGCACTAATGAAAACTTCGCTAACTGACCTTTCCTGGGAAGAGATTGACTCATTATCTCAATGGATATCAAATAACTTAAAATAATCTCTTTATTGCACTGATTTGTCAGTGCAATCTCTCTTGAGTTTAAAATAAATTTTTTCCTTATCTCAACAAAGTAATTCTGAGTATATGGAATAATATATGAAAGCTAGACGATGAAGATATATAAAGCTTTATTCGTGAAAAAATGTAACAATTCTATCACAAATAAATTTTTTTTGTAGGTTTATTTTTATTTAACTATAGATTTACATATTTTACGATATCGTAACGAAAGCATAATGAAGAAAATATAAAGGAATAGTATGGATCATAAATATATAAACAGTATGTTATCTCAAATGGATAAAGATTTAGCAGCTAAAGGTATGAGCAGAAGAGAAGCTATGAAATTAGCAGGAATCTCTGGTGCCGGTATGTTCATGGGTGCTACAAATGCATCTGCTAATGAAAAAGAAGAGATAAAAGAAGTCAAGTCTGGAGTTAAAGGTAAGATTGTTATCGTTGGTGGTGGACTTGCTGGTATGAGTACTGCAAGAAGATTATTGAACTTTCTTGATAATCCTGACATCACTGTTATAGAGCCAGAAGCACTTTCTGTATCTTATCAGCCAGGTCAAACACTTGTTGGTGGAGGTATCTGGGATATAGATGATATTAGAGTAAAAAGAGATGATTATATACCAGATGGTGTAAAAATAATTAAAGAAAAAGTGATTGATTTTCATCCTCAAATAAATGAACTAACAACTGCTGAGGGTACAGTGGTAAAATATGATTACCTAGTGCTTGCAACTGGTTTACACCTTGACTTTGAGCGTATCAAAGGTTTAGAAAATGCAGGGCGTGCAATGTCTGCTGGAGATAACTCAAAACTTTTAAAAGCTATGGGTGATGATGGAATCTGTTCTATATACACTGCAGAGGGTGCGGCCGCTACTTGGACTCAGATGCAAAAGTTTATAGAAAAAGCTAAAAACAAAAAAGATGGTGAAAAGGTCCAATTTGTATTTACTCATCCTAACACACCAGTAAAATGTGGTGGTGCACCGAAAAAAATCTTAAATCTTGCTAATGCAAGACTTAAAGAAGCCGGTGCAAGAGGAAATGCAGAACTTTCCTTCTATCCAAATGGTGGAGTGATGTTTGGTGTACCACAATATCATGATGCTATTGTTGGTCAATTTAAGCGTGAAGGTTATAAGTGGTACTATAGACATAATCTCATCGAAGTTGATAAAGAGAAAAAAATCGCAACTTTTGATTCAAAATGGCAAGAAAAAGGTCCATTTGACCCTATTATGAGAGACTTTGAAGTTGTTTCTAAACATGAAAAAGTCAGAGTTCCTTATGACTTTTTACATGTCACTCCACCACAATTAGCTCCAAGAGAGATTGCTGAATCAGATTTGGGTTCTGCTAAAGGTTGGGTGCCAGTAAACAAAGAAACACTGCAACATATCAGATATGACAATGTCTTTGCCATCGGTGATGTTGCTCAAGTTCCTATGGGTAAAACTGGTGGGTCTGTAAGAAAGCAATACAAAGTTCTTGTAACTAATCTTATCGCTAGAATGGAAGGTAAAAAACTTCCAGCTAAATATGCAGGATATACAGTGTGTCCACTTATTACAACTATTGGTACAGTTATGTTAGCTGAGTTTAACTGGACAAGAGAGCCTACACCTTCATTCCCTCTTGACCCGACTGTTGAGAGATGGATGTGGTGGTTAATGAAAATTCATCTCCTTAAACCAATGACAGTGGTTGGTATGATTCAAACAGGTAGAGCATAATTTATACAAAAGAGAGAAACCCTCTTCTCTCTTTTTTCTTTCAAAAAAACTTTTACATTTTTAGGATAATACAATGAAACTTAATTTTGAGTTTGCTATATATGATGAAGAACTTGACAAATTTGAATTAGATGATAAAATCTACACATTTGAACTTAATGAAGAACAAGCAAAAACTTTTGAACTTTTAAAAGATGCTGATTTACACCTCTACAATTGGTTTAAAGAATCTGAATATTTCATTCATTGGTTAAAAACAGAAATTTATCCAGATTCCATTGGTAAAAAAATAGCCATTGCTACAATTGATGATATCTTATATCTAAGATTCTATTTTTTTAAAGTTACAAGTGCTGACTCTCATTATGAGTACTTTAAAAAACTTTTTGACATTATTGAAGAGTCAGATTGGCAAGATAGAGAAGAGATTGGTGAACAGATACTCGAGGCACTTAAAGTTAAGAGAAAAGATCTGATTATAGAATTAAAAGATGATGAAAGTGAGCAAGTTGAAACAAGCAATTAAGAAAGAGTTTTTTATCTATTTGGCTACTTTGTTAGTTCTTATCATTATAGCCCATAGTGATATGTTAACAGATCCGATGGCTCGATTTAGGTTGATGGGTGAAAAAGAAAATTATGCACACCCTTTCCTTTACTCATTTATCATCTATGCGGTAATCTTTGTTCTAAGAAAAACCATAGATTTTGTACTAAGATTATTTGAGAAAAAAACTCATTGAGACCATTGACTAAGTCTATTTGTTTCCATATGTAACATAATGCTTGCAAAAGTCTCAATATTGTTAAGTATTGATTTTCATCAAGGTGTTAACTCATTGTAAAGATGATATAATCATTTTTTGTGCCAACTTTGTGATAAAATCAACACAGGTTATACAGATAAATATTAAAATAATAAGTATATTATACAAGGAGAAGATGTGGATAAAACATTGAAAACAAAAGAATCAACATCTGTTAGCAGAAGAGATTTCTTTAAAAAAACAGCATCTATTAGTGCCGTTGCTGCCGCTGGTTTATTAGCACCAGCTACGCTTAATGCAGATGATCCAGCTATTATGCACCATACTAAGTGGGGAACTACTTTGGGAGATGGGTGTAACTACCATCCTTATGGAATACCATCAAAGTATGAGCATAATATTGTAAGAAGAACATCAGCATTGATGTCATCAGCAGGTGATATGCACGCTGCTATTTCTATGACACCATTATATGCTCAAAAAGGTATAATCACTCCAAACGGATTACATTTTACGCGTACCCACAACGGTGTGGCACATGTTGATCCAAATGAATGGAGATTAATGATTCACGGTCTTGTTGAGAAGCCAATCGTTCTTACTTTAGAGCAACTTAAAAGATATCCAAGTGAAAGCGTAATCCATTTTGTGGAATGTCCATCAAATGGTGCTGCTGAGTGGAAAGGTCCACAATTTAACTCTGTACAGTTTGTGAGAGGTATGATGAGTTGTGCTCAGTGGACTGGTGTTCGACTAAAGACAATTCTTGATGATCTTGGGCTTAAGCCAGAGGCTAAGTGGATGCTTGCTGAGGGTGGTGATGGTTCAGAGATGAGTAGAACACTGCCAATCGAAAAAGTACTAGATGATGTAATAATTGCATATGGTCAAAATGGTGAAGCACTCCGTGATGAACAGGGTTATCCAGTTCGTTTACTAGCGCCAGGTTGGGAAGCTAATCTCTCTGTTAAATGGCTTAAAAGATTAGAATTTGGTGATAAACCTTGGTATGCAAAAGAAGAAACTTCTAAGTATACTGCACTTACAGCAAGTGGTAGAGCAATCCAACACTTTTATGCATTAGAGACTAACTCTATTATTACTTCTCCTTGTCCTGAGATACCATGGACTTATTTGAAAAAAGGTGAGATGATAGAGATACAAGGTTTAGCATGGAGCGGTTATGGTACAGTCCGTGGTGTTGATATTAGTTTTGATGGTGGTAAAAACTGGGTAGAAGCAAGCCTCAAAGGCTTAATCCTTCCTAAATGTTGGACTAGGTTTTCTTACATGTATAAATATGAAGGCAAGCCATTATTGCTTCAAAGTCGTTCTTACGATGACTCTGGTGATGTGCAACCAACTGTAAATCAAGAAAAAACTGTAGTAGGTGTTGAAGGTGTTTACCATAGAAATGCTATCCATACATGGGAAGTCACTGCTAAAGGGGAGGTAAACAATGTTCAAGTTAGATCGTAAATCAATATTAATTGGAACTTCAGCTTTTGCTGCATCTGTTGTGTTATTGTCAGGATGTGGTGATTCTACTTCTACGGGTGTAGCATCAAATACTAGCAAATCATGTGAAATAGGTGTATATAAGATTATAGATAAACACGCTATTGATGGTGGTGTAATATATGCTAGACAAAATGGTGTATATACTGATTATCGTTACAATCAACAAAGCATGAAAGGTCTTAATTATGGAAGACCTGCAACTGCTAATGAGATTAAAGCATGGAATGTAGACGCCCTGCCAGATGGTACAGGTTTACCAAAGGGTCAAGGTTCAGTTGAAGAGGGTGATGAACTCTTTGAGGCACAATGTGCATCGTGTCATGGTGATTTTGGTGGGGGTGGAAAAGGTTATCCACAACTTACTGGAGGAAACCAAGATAAAGATGAAAATGGTATAGTGAAAGTTCTTAAAAATCAAAGACTATTACCAGGTATGGCTGCTCCAAAAAGAACAGTCGGTACATACTGGCCAAAAGCTACAACTCTCTTTACATATATCAGAGATGCAATGCCGTATGCTCATCCAAAAAGTTTAACTGATGATCAAGTTTATGCAATTACTGCATATATCTTATCTCAAAATGAGATTAAGATTGATGGTGTAGAGATGGATGATGAGTATGTTCTTAATGCAAAAAAACTTACACAGGTTGTTCTTCCAAACAACAATGGCTTCTACCCAGATATTGATGGTGCTAAAGGTCCAGCTAATGTAAAAGCATTTTTCGCTGATCGTGCTAAGAATATAGGTATGGGTACCAGATGTATGCATGATTGTAAAGATATCAGTAAAGATGGTCATGGTAAAATGGTAGCTCCAAGTGTATTTAAAATCAAATATGAGATGTCGGATGTTGTCCCTCCATATGCTTACGCAAGAGATTTGCCACCAGAAGTAGATACAGGACTTGTATCTAAAGGTGAAAAAATGTATAATACTTCTTGTAAACTTTGTCATGGTACAGATACTATGGGTGCGCCTATGGTTGGAGACAAAGAAGCTTGGGCTAGCGTAATGCAAAAAGGGCTTCATGAAGTCGTTCATAATGCTATCGCTGGTACAGGTGGGATGCCTCCAAAAGGTGGTAACGCGGACTTGTCAGATGCTGACATCAAGACAATAGTTGAATTTATGGCAAATTCTAGTAAATAATTTACATTAATATAAAGGAAATAAAATGGATAGAAGAAAATTTTTCAAGGGTGTAGGACTTGTAGCATTTGCTGCAATCGTTGCACCAACAACAAGTTTAAAAGCAGTAGATTTTAGAGCTACTAAACCAGAAGCATGGGCAGCTGAGAAGTCAGTTGATGCTATTAAGGCATTGTTTGGTGGTACTCCAACTGAGAGTGATAAAATCTCTTTCAAAGCTCCAAAGCTAGCTGAAAATGGTGGGTCTATCCCAATTACTATCAAATCTAAATTAGATTTAGAAACTGTTGCACTTTTCCAAGATGCTAACCCAAGAGCTTTATCTTGCGTATTTACTGTACCTGTTGATGCTATCATTGATTATGATGTTCGTATCAAAATGAGACAAACTGCTTTCGTTACTGTTGTAGGTAAAGAAAGAGGAACTGGTAAACTTTATAGTACTAAAAAAGAGATTGATGTTTCTATCGGTGGTTGTGGAGGTTGAGTTAACCCCCACCACAAAGATTTAAAAGTACAAAAATAAAATAAATATTAAAGGAAATATTATGGGTAAAGCAAAAATTAAGGCAAAAAACAAAAAAGGTATTACTAAAGTAAAAGCAATGTTCACTAGCTTAATGGCTGATACAGAACAAGCAAAGAAAACAGGTGTTGAACCATCATACATTAGACAAGTTGTAGCAACTATTGATGGTAAAGTTGTATATGAAGTTTCTATGAGTGGATTTATGTCTGAAAACCCTCTTCTTAAGTTTAAAACTAAGTCAGGAAAAAAAGGTGAGAAAATCGTATTTACTGTAACTGATAACAATGGTAAAACGATTACAGCTAAGAAAAAAATTAAGTAATAATTTTTAGGTAAGG
Source organism: Helicobacteraceae bacterium (assembly GCA_015488855.1). GTDB lineage: Bacteria > Campylobacterota > Campylobacteria > Campylobacterales > Sulfurimonadaceae > Sulfurimonas. The sequence goes on along the minus strand of WFMY01000033.1, from coordinate 5,215 downwards.
ATACTTATGAAAAACAAATTAATTATCTTATTTGCACTTGTGGCAGGCGCATTAGCGTTGCCATTTGTTGGAAATTTAAGTATAGATGTTAAACATCCCCATAAACTTGATATTGATGGGAATTTTATCATGTATGATTGGGACTATCCAGGTTTCCAAGATGAAAATAGAGTTGGTCAGAATCCAGAATGGAACTATAATCTTCATCCTGTTCAGATTAGTAAAAGAGTTTGGTGTTTCTTTGGTGCAATGCAGATGCCAACAAAAGATAATGCTGGAGATATGTCAAACAGTTGTTATATCAAGGGTGACGATAGTTGGATAGCATGGGATTCAGGTCCCTCGTTTATATTTGCTAAACAAGCACATGCTGCTATGAAAAAGATTAAAGATATGCCGGTTAAGACTGTATTTGTGAGTCATGAACATGATGATCACTGGTTAGGTAACAACTACTATAAAGAGACTCAAGGAGCTACCATATACGGTCCTACCTCTATTAATATAAATTACCTAGGTTATGATGAGCACACTGGTGAAGCAGGTGAAAATACTAGAAAAGTGCCACCACAAACTAGAATGATTCGAGCGCTTTATCAAAATGCTATCAGAGGGACTAAGCTAATTCCAGTTGATAAATCATTTAGTGATACAAAAACTTTTAATCTACATGGTGTAAAACTAGAGTATGTAAAAGTTGGTTATGCTCACTCTGAAGAGGATTGGTTCTTATATCTTCCAGATGATAAAGTTGCATTAGTTGCAGATGTTGTTATGAATGGTCGTGTTACATCAAACCGTGATGGTATCGTCATCGGTCAACTGAATGCTCTTAAAGCTATCAGATCAAGAGATTGGAATCACTTAGTTCCTGGTCATGGTTTTGTAACTGACAAAAGTGCTACAGAAGAGTCTGTAAAATACTTTACTCTTATCAAAGATAGAGTAATTGAAGGGATTGATGAAGAGATTCCAGCTGATTACATTACAAAATATGTAACTCTTGATGAATTTAGAGATAAAGATTTGTACTATATTTTAAGTCCAGGTAATGTTTTTAGATCTTATGAAGAGCTTGAAATGTATGATGATGACGATGTGGTAGATGACGAAGATTAATATTCTTAGGTTCAAGATAATTAATTTTTCATAATTGTTCTATTCTTACTATTCAGATATGCACAAAACCAATAAGTGGTTTTGTGTACTACAATGTAAAACCCTTTTTTAACCATACTAAATTATTTAAAAGTGAGCATCAACCATGCTATCTAATCCTATTGGAAAAGTATTGGAATTATTTTATTCTACAGATAATGGTAGAGTAAATCCAGCTAAATTAACACTAGATGAAAAAGGTGTTATAGAAGACAAATATTATAATAGAAATATACAGAGATCAGTTTTAATCGCTACTAAAGCGAGTTATGACTTGGCTCAATTTCATGGTATCGATGCACCTTACAGTGCATTGGGAGAAAATCTATTGATAGACTATAATCCGTATCATTTGAAACCAGGTGCTAGACTTCAAGTTGGTGAAGTTACATTAGAGATCTCTCAAAACTGTACACTTTGTAATAGTTTAGCAAAAGTAGATGCGAAATTGCCAAAACTACTCAAAGATGATAGAGGTATATTTGCTAAAGTTATTAGTAGTGGATCTATATATAAAAATGATGATATTTTTCTTTTATAAGAATTTATGGTGTATAATATCACAAATAAGTGAGGAGATATAATGGCTATATCAAGAAGAAACGCGTTAAAATTTACCGGTGCTGTTGCTGTTGCTACAGCGATTAGTGGATGTCAAAAATCACAAGATGCTCATCCAGAAAAGATTTCAAGTGCAAAGGCATCTGACTATGCTGCTCCGATTAGCAAACCAAAAGGTCCTAGAATTGTAGTTGTTGGCGGTGGTTGGTCTGGGCTTTCCATAGCTAAATACACAAAGATATTTGCACCAACAGCTGATGTTGTACTTGTTGAGCAACGATATGAATTTGTATCCTGTCCTATGAGTAATCTATGGCTTGTTGATATAGTAGATTTAAAGTACTTAGTTCATGATTATCTTGAAGCTGCTAGAAATAATAATTATACTTTTTTTCATGCAGCAGCAACTGGTATGGATAAGAAAAATAAGATTTTACATACAAGTGATGGTGATATATCTTATGATTACTTGGTATTTGCACCAGGAATTGATTATGATTATTCGCGATGGACTACCGATATTGCTCTTGAAACAAGACTTCGACAAGAGTATCCAGCAGGTTTTATTCCTGGTTCTGAACATATTACACTTAAAAATAAGATTCAAAACTTTAAAGGTGGTAATTTTATCTTAACAGTCCCAAGCGGAAATTATAGATGTTTACCTGCCCCTTATGAGAGAGCATGTATTATCGCAGATCATTTTAAGCAGAAAAAGCTTAATGCAAAAGTGATCTTACTTGATGAAAACAATACTATTACCATTAAGAAAAAAGGTTTTCAATCCGCATTTGATGATCTGTATGCAGATTATTTAGAATATATCCCAAATACAAAAATTAAGAAGATAGATCTTGATAAAAAAGTTGTAAAAACTGAATTTGATGAGATTGCATTTGAGGATGCAGCATTTTATCCACATGTTCGAGGTGCAAAGATACTTGAGCGTTGTGGCATTGCAAGAGATGCAAAAAATATGCTTGAAGGTGATATAAATGAACTTACCTATGAAGTGAATGGTCTCGAAAATGTATATATTACAGGTGATTCGCGTCCTATGGGATTTTCAAAATCTGGAAATACATCAAATACTGAAGGCCATTTTGTAGCAAAGTTGATAGCAAAAAAAATCAATAAAAGTAAAACTATTAAATGGGAACCACCAACAACCACATGTTTTTCTGTAGTTGAGACAAAACCTCTAAAAGCTATCTATATCTATACTCAGTATGCATACAATAAAAATGATAAAACATTTAGTTTTGCAGATACTTTAAGTAGTGAAGATTGGAAACAAGATGGTGCAGTCAATGCTAAGTCGGTATTTGAGTGGGCGAATGCACTTTATGCTGATATGTTCGACAAATAAATCCTTTTAGGATTTATTTGAACCCAAATTTTAGAAATTTTTATTGCATAATTTGGGTTGAACAAGTTTTTTACTTTTTATCTATAAATTCTTTGCCAGATTTTATAGCATTGCTTAGAGCTACTTTAGCTACACCCCATGCCTGTTTACCCATCTCTTTTGCTTCTTGTGCTTTTGGAGATTTGAGCGCTTCTTCTGTTTTTGTGACTGCTTTTTTTGCAAATGATGAGAACCTTTCTTTCATGGCATCTGCTGTTTCTTTTGAGATATGTACCAACTCTTCTAAATCATAATGCATCTTTTGATTGATCTCAACAAGGAGTTTTCTTGTTTGATTGGAGCTTTCATTTGCTTGTGTTTGAATGATTTGAAGGAAAAGCGTGTCTGTTTGATTTAAGTCCTCCATAATAGTATCATAGTCCTCTATGAGAATATGTTTAGCTTCTATAGGTGTGTACATGATACGCTGTTTAAATCTATCTATAGCACGAGTTAAACCGCTTCTCATACCCTTGAGGGTGGCTTCAAGTATGATACTGGCTTGGTTGGGTGTAGCTTCTGCCAATTCTATAGCAGAGTTAAGAATTGTGGAGAGTATCTTTCTTATGCGAATGCTATTGAGTGAACCCTCTTTGATGGCTTCATAAGTAAGATTTTTAATTACTTCATTGATATGCTCACTGACTTGTGAATCTTTTGCTTTTTCTAAAGAGGTGATGATAGCAGACTCAACCATCTCACTTAGTAGATCAAAGATATCTACTGACTGCAATTTTACTTGATGGAGTTTAGAAAGAGTGAGACTGTCCTCATCACTTATATGCTCTTGTATAGCATTAAACACATCATACTTTATATCTTGGAGTGCATCTAGCTTTTTGTCAAGTTCTATTTGTATCTTTTCTTTTTTTGCAAGAAGGTCTTCAACTTCAGCATGAACTTTAGTTGTTTCAAGATCAAGCACTGTCAAAGTAAGTGATTTCATCTCATTGAGGTTGAGATCAGTGAGGTTCATACCTGCAGATTCTGTCTCTTGTATAGCATGTGTTACTCTCTTTTGAACACTTTTAAATCTAAGATTATATACCTTTTTAAGATGCTCTTGTATTTTATCAATTTTCATAAAAACTCCTTCGTTTTATAGTACCATTTTGATGTCTTGATGCACTTTAAGTGCTTCAAAGATAAAGTTTCTGTCATCTTCATTATGAACGAGTAGATCAAGGTTCATACTTACAAATTTACCTGTTTTACTTTTGTTAGAGTGGGTGAGTGTATGTTCCCTCTCTGAGATAACCTCATGAACCACCTTTTGTATCAACTCTTTATCTAAAGAGATGAGCTTGTAGCTCCACTTTAGTGGGTATTCTAACTCCACTTTTTGTTTGCTATCGTTGATAATCTCCACTTTTACCTCCTGACTTTTTCTCAAGTTGGACATGGCGGATAACCATCCCTTTGTCTATCGCCTTAACCATATCGTAGATGGTAAGTAATCCTATGGATGTCCCTGTAAGCGCCTCCATCTCTACCCCTGTTTGTCCTGTAAGCTTTGCCGTTACTGTGAGTTTGAAACCTGGTAAGTCAGATAACTCTTGGACATCACAGTTGATACCACTGAGATTGAGTGGATGGCACATTGGGATGAGATCGCTTGTCTTTTTGACACCCATGATAGCTGCGATAACGGCAGTTTGAAGCACAGGACCTTTTTTTGTTTTTTCGGTCACTATAGCTTCATAAGCATCTTGGCTCATCTCTATGATCCCACTCGCTACTGCTACTCTCGTTGTTTGGTTTTTGTCACTTACATCGACCATTTTTGGTCTTTGGTTTTCATCAAGGTGTGTTAGGTTCATTTCTTAGTCTTTTTGATAGTTTTTACAATTATATCAAGTATTAAATAATTTTAGGTATTGATATAATAAATTTTGTACCATTATCTCTATTTTTAACTTTAAGCTAACTTTTGAGCAGGGAGGGGTATAATTTTTTTAGTTAAAATATACCAACTAGAAAAAAGACATAAAGATAGATGATTTTAAAAAAATATGATATAAAAGAAATTACTCCTCTTATTACTGCTACAGAGATTCGTGATGCTTATACGCAAGGGCATTCTCAGCG
>WFMY01000032.1 GCA_015488855.1 Helicobacteraceae bacterium | reverse complement strand
GACGGAGATGACATTGTAGCCATCTTAGACAGTAGCAATGCAGTCATCGCTACCATCACTCACGATGAGAGTATAGATACTCCTCTAAGCATCACCAACGCCAACGGTACGTTCTACTACCATAGAGACCATCAAGGAAGCATCGTTGCTCTTACAGACAGCACAGGGCAAGTGGTAGAGAGCTTTACGTATGATAACCACTACGGAACCATAGTCAACCACACAAAGACCACTGAGACGAACAATCCTTATGCCTATACGGGTAGAGAATTGGATACGGATGAGCTCTATTATTACAGAGCCCGTTATTATGACCCATCACTTGAGAGGTTTTTGGGGGAGGATCCGATTGGGTTTTTGAGTCGTGATTTTAACTTTTATCGGTATGCGAATAATAGTCCAGTTAATTTTGTGGATCCGAGCGGTAGGCTTGGAATTTTAGGAGGAATTGTTGCTGGAGCAATTGGTGGTGCAGTTGTTGGGCTTATTGATGCAGGATTAAATGCTCGCTGTTTTTCTGAAGGTTGGCGTATTTTCTGGGTTGATACGGCAAGTGGAGCTCTTGGTGGAGCTCTTGCCACTGGAGGTGGATTTTTTGGAGCTATGTTCGGTGAAGTAGGTGGGTTGGGACTTGGTGCATTATCAGGATTAAATGGTGTCCCCGATAGTAATCCTTGTAATGATACCCCATCATGTCAATAGGTTAATAATGATGAAAAAAAATACTTTACATATATTATCGGCGATTGCAGCATTCTTCTTTGCAATACATTATTACAAGCTTGATAAAAAGTGTTTTTTTGAAGGATACATTTTTTTTTCATTAATATTATTGATTTTACCATTTTTATGGAATCAATGGCTGTATGAACAGCTTACGAAAGATATCAAAAGCCCTATTTCCTATACAATGTTTGTTAATATAGGAAATTTTGTTTATGTAGGTCTTATCGTCTTTGCAATAGTTATGATTTTGACTGATTATAGACCATTATATTATACTCAAGGAATATGTTGAGCTGCAAACAGTTTAAAACTTTTCCTCGTTCCACAGCTCCAGCTGTGAAGACTTAGGGGTCGGGTGATAACGACAACTCTTTACTTCTGACCCAAAGCAAACCTACGCTAAAATAACTCATGTCAATAAACCCACGAATAAATATAACCACCATTAATAGTATTGATACAAAAACAGCTTGTTTTAATAGGGCCCGTTATTATGACCCATCACTTGAGAGGTTTTTGGGGGAGGATCCTTTAAGATTTAATGCAGGGGATATAAATTTTTATCGGTATGTTGGGAATAGTCCTGTGAATTTTGTGGATCCTAGTGGGGAATGGGCTATCCTTTTGGGACTTGTTATTGATATTTATTTTGCTTCACCATGGGTTGAAGATAAATTATATGCTAGGGCATTGGACGAAGAGTGCGAAAAAATAATTTCTGAATTAGAGGTAGATTGTGATGAATGTACAAGTTCTACTGAATGTGAAGAGAAAATGGCAACGGAAATATTACAAATTCGCAATCAATGTTTTTTGCTTTTAACTAAACATTTAGAAGATACAATAAGAAATGGAGGATAGATAATGGGAAAAATAATAATAATTTGTTTAATACTAATATGTAGTTTATATATATATGGTTTTTTTCATCCAGAAAAAATTATAGTTGATAAAGTAGAAATTATTGCACCTAAGGGTATGGTTATAAATAGCATTAAGTTTAAGACATTAAATGATTTTTTTATTTTACCTTTTTATTACAAAAAAAAATATACCTTAAATAATGAAGAAAAAGAAATTAGTTTTACAATGTTAAATAGTATATTTAATAAACATAAGATATTATCTTTTACTGTAAAAAAAACTTCAACTATAGCTTTTTACAATTTTATTAAAAATATCTCAAAAGAAAAAGATTTGAAACAAGAAAAATTATTAAAAAAATATCATGTATATACAAATTATAAAAATTTAACGTATACATACTACATTCACTATCATCATCTATTTATTATAATTTTTTCAAATCAAAATTTAATAAATGAATTAAAAAATATTTTAAAATAAAAGTAAGGCTTAAGAATCTTAAGAATAAAGGGGACAGGCTACTTTTAAACAAACATAGCACCTTGTGTCAAATAGAAACATAAGAAAAACACGCTAAAATAAACTATGTCACACAACCCAAGAGCAACACTAAGCCATCATCATAACACCTACGACAAAGCAGGCAGACT
>WFMY01000031.1 GCA_015488855.1 Helicobacteraceae bacterium | reverse complement strand
ACAGCAAAAGCTCTCGCTGAGAAACTTACTTTGGAAAATTTCAATGTTAGCGTACTCAATCGAAGTTCTAAGAGTGCAAGTTTTTTTCAACAACTAGGTATAAAATTTTTCACATGGGATAACTTTGTTCTCAACCATAAATATGATTTGATTGTCAATACAACAAGTGCAGGACTTAAGGATGAAGAGCTTCCTGCACCTAAAGAGATGTTAGAGGAGATCTTAGAGCATACTACTTACGCAGCAGATGCTATCTATGGAAAACTCACACCATTTTTACAACTTGCAAAAAGTAAAAACATCACTTATAAAGATGGAGCAGATATGCTTCTTGGTCAAGGAGTATTGGCCAATGAACTTTTTGTCAAATATAGCCTCTCTAAGCAAGAGATATTTGACACTATGAAGCATAGCTTCGATATTTAATGGGGATTGGTATAAGATTTTACTGGATAAAACTTCAGTAACAACACTGGCAATAAAAACAAATCCGACAACATAGCCATAAACATAGCTAACATTGTCAGCAATCCAAAATATATGGTTGGTACAAAACTTGATAAGACAAGGACACTAAAACCAACCATGATGATGACAGAGGTATAAAACATAGCTATCCCAATGCTTGCATGAGCATTCATCATAGATTGCTTCAAATCATTTGTTTTTTTATATTCACTCATAAACCTATATATATAATGAATAGTATTGTCCACCGCGATGCCTATACTTATAGAAGCTATCGTGATGGTCATCATATCTAATGGTATATCCATAGTACCCATCAGTCCGAAGATAACACTCACAGGTAGGATGTTTACAATAATCGCTATCGTTGCTATCTTTAAACTTTTAAATAAAACTAAAAACATTAAAAACAAGATAATAACCACCACGCCTATAGTTTTGATTTGAGACTCAAAAAGTGATTGAAGCATATTGTTGTACATGATCAACAAACCTGATAATCTATGTTGATAATATTGTGCATCTAACATATTTGTCAAATCTGCGTCTATTTTTTTGATGAGTTGATCTCGATTGAGATTTGGCATTGAGTCGATCACCCTTGCACTTATTCTCACCTGATTTTTCTCTATGTTCAAGTAAGGCAATAATATCTCCTTGGCATATTTTAATGGTAACTCTTTGTTTAGGAGTGCTAGCATTAAACTATCTACATCCTTGCCACCATTGAGACTTTTAAGAATCTCGTTAATAGTTGCCAAGGAAATCACCTTTCCTACTCCTTTTTGAGATTCAAGGTATTGATGCACTTGGCTAATCTTTTGCATTTTTGATTGGGTAAACCAGTAGCGTTGTTTATCCTCACTACTCTCTTGAAATTCATCCTCAAACTCATCAAGTTCATCCTTCTTAACTACGACAGATTTCACTTCATCACTACCCTCTTTAAAAGTAAGAATTATATCTAAGGGAATAGTTCCCCCTAGTTTTTGATCTATAAGATACATACCTTGATATGTTTGTGTGTCTTTTTTAAAATAATCTATAAAACTATTTTCAACTTTGAGATGATCTATACCATAGGAACTAAACACAACGACAGAAATAGATATGAAAAAAATTATCTTTTTATATTTAAGTGCAGTATTGGCTATCTTTAGTGTAAATGTAGTATTTTCTTTATGATGCTCTTGCCTCTCTTTTTTACCTATGAGTAACAAAAGGGAAGGAAACATAATAAATGTCATAAGCAAAGAAACACTTAAACCTAAACTCATCATCCAACCAAATACAATCACTGGTAATATATTGCTAAAGATTAAAGAACCAAATCCTGCTATAGTGGTTATAACTACAAAAAAGGATGGCTTTAACATAGATTTGAGAGTGTGTGTAAGAAGTTGTTCTTGGGTAGAGTTTGGATAGAGTTGATACAACTCTTTATACTTGACAATCAAATGAACAACCAAAGAGATATTCATAATAAGCTCTAAAGAGATAAAGTTAGAGGATACGACTGTAATCTCAAAACCAAGTAGGTAGATCAGTCCTGTTGTGATGATAAGAGAAGCACCACATATCGATAAGGTTATAAAAACCCAATCTATTTTTTTTAAAAGTATGTAGAGTATTATAAACAATAACACTATGATAATCGTTCCAAAAACCGTTAAATCACTCTTAACATACTCAACCATATCATCACTAATCATCTCTACCCCACCAAGATGAAGCTCTATATTTTGATGCTGGGCTGAAAAGTTATCCAATATTTTTCTAATATCTACGATAGTTTGATGATAATTATCTTCTTTATTTTCTTTAAGTATTAAAGAAAGAGCTGTTGTTTTAAAATCACTACTTACTAAATTATTTTTATATATTGGACTATTTAGGAACTCTTTTTTTACTAAATTTTTATCTATATTTTTTGACTCAAGGGTTGGTATATCTTTGAGAAGGTCTTCAAGTGGTTTTATGGGTGACTGCAAAAGAGGAACATTGAGTATAGAACTTATAGATTTTATGGCTTCTAATTTGAGTAGTTGAGAACTCAAATTTTTTAAATTTTCAAGATTTTGTACTTCAAGTATCTCATTTGCAGAGGTGTAAGTCACGATAAGTGTATTTGGTGTTTTAAATCTGCGTGCAACCTCTTTTGAATACTTTAGATCCTTATCTCCATCCAAGAGTAAGGTTTCAGCACTTACATCTATCTCTAATTTTGTAGCAAAATAAGATAAGACCACTACGACAAGAACGACTATTGCCAAGACAAATTTTGCAATTTTTTTCATATAGATTTATTTTTGTTCCTGCAATGCTACCATCAACTCTTTGAGAGATTTTGTTTGTAAAAAGTCTTTAAACTGTGCCTTATCAGCTTTCAATATACTTATGCCAACTATCTCAACATCATAGATGAGCCAAGTATCTTTTGCTATTTTTGGCTTTTTTGGTTTATAAAACTTATACACTACATCAAGTCCCTTATCACCACTTTGCATATAGGTTTTTATAAACATTCTATTTTTCTTTTTTACAACGGAAGTGATTTTAATGATTTGGTCATTGTAAGAATCCAACTTAGCTGAATAAGACTTTTTCATTCTATCTGTGTATATGGAAACAAATCTTGATTGATCACTTTTACTGAGGGCATTCCAATTTTTTCTCCCTAAACTTAGTTTTGCCATCAGTTCAAAATCAAAGGTAGGGGTTAAAATTTTGATCACATCTTCAAACTTTTTTTCTTTTGATATTTTTGCATTTTGAACGACAACTTTTACCTCTTGAAGTTTATCGAGAAAGTGATCCTTCAAAACTTCCTCTTCATTTGCTGATAAAACTTGCGTTAACGAAAACATCATAAATAATGTCAAGATCCAATGGGTCATTTTTCTCATATCATTTCCTTATCTCTTCATCTCTTTTTTGTTCATATATATCTCTTAGATATGGGTATAAATCTACCGCATCTTTTCTTATTTGTTCATATTGAGTTGAATAAAGAGAAATATTATTTAACTTTTCTATTGCCTTGATAGTAAACAAACCAGTCCAAGTATTTGTAATAGTCCACCACGATCGCTGAGTATAGTCGATGGGGCTTACTGCTGCATCAGGGAGCATACTAAACAGGTCTCTTAAGTTTGATGGTCCAAAAAATGGTAAAACAATATGTGGACCACCACCAACACCATAATAACCTAGTGTTTGTCCAAAATCTTCTTTATGTGGGTATAAACCAAACTGGCTTTTTGCTGGATCAAAAAGACCAAAAATACCGATTGTGGAGTTTATCACAAATCTACCACTCTCTATGAACATACCATCAATTTTAAGCTGTAAAAGATTATTGACAAAATGCATTGGAAAATAAATATTATTAAAAAAATTACTTACAGAATTTCTCATCCCTTGTGTAGTTATAGTTTTATATACACTATCTATTGGTTTGAGCACATCTATATAGAGACTGTCGTTAAAACTTGTCATGCTTCTGTTGTAAGACTCAAATGGATCATATATGTTTTTAATCTCAACTTCATCCTCAAAATCATCAAAATCATCATCCCCAAAAGAGTTCATACTAAAGAGTAAGATAAAGACAATCAAAGATAAAAAATTAATCTTTCCCATTTAAACCACACATTTCTACAATATAAATTCTATTATACAACCAAAGATTGAAAAAAGGCTTAAGAAATTAAACTTTCACCCTATCTTCTAACGCACGCGTGAGTGAAAGAATATCTATATTTTCTAAACTTACACCTGTTGGTACACCCTGAGCTATCCTTGTAAAGTTGATGTCAAAATCCTTTAACTTGTCTTCTATGTATAGGATAACAGCATCATTTGATATAGAAGGAGTGATAGCGAACACTATCTCTGAAATACCTTTTGTAACTAAACTCTCCAAGGTATTGACACTTAATTCATTGAGTGCATCTAGTACAAAATAACGACCATCAAAAAGACCATTTTCTTCTAAGAGAAGTATATCTTTTGCACTTTCAACAATACAAAGAAAATTTTCATCTCGCGAATCATCACAACATATAAAGCAAAGTTCATCTTCACTCATACCCCCACATAGCTTGCATTTTTTCAAACTACCTAAAGCATCTTCAATGGCATGAGAAATCTTCATACCTGCATAAGAATCATTCATCACCATAAAGTAGGCAAGTCTTGTTGCAGACTTTTTCCCAATAGTGGGTAGGTCTTGAAGTGCCTCTACTAAACGGTTGAACTTTTCAAGAGATTTAATCATATCTTAGACTTCGTATCTTTTGGTAAAAATATCCATAAACGCAAAGGTGCTTTGAGTCGTCCAGCTATCTCTTTTGCTTTATTTCCAAAACCTAAAAACATATCGGCTCTTATAGCACCTTTAATCGCACCACCAGTATCTTGTGCTTGAACAATTTGATTGAAACTAATATTTTTTTGCTTTGCACTCAGATAGAGCATACTTCCAAGAGGAATAATCCTCTTGTCAACTGCGATCGAACGACTAGGAGTCAGCTCCACTCCTAAAGAACCAGTAGCTTTTTTATCTTTGATGCGAAAATAAACGACAGACTTATTATGATGCAATACTTCATCCACTCTCTTTGGATGCTCTAAAAACCATGCTCTAATGCTTTGTAAGGAGATCTCTTCAAGTGGTATCTCACCTGCATCTACAAGATAGCGTCCTATAGAGCTATATTGATGTCCATTTTGATTGTCATATCCTATAAAAAGTGTTTTATTTGTATCTAAAAGTACCCGTCCAGAACCTTGTACCTCTAAAAAAAACAGATCAACTTTAGAATCTACATAACACAAAACATCTGCATCAATCTTCCGAGATGCACTCTGGGCTCTCGTATAATAGGGAACTAACTTATTTCCCTCTATCCTTCCTCGAAGACGATAATTTTTCAAATCTGGGTATATTGCACTCAAATCAACTGTTATAAGATCTTTTGGTGTAGCATATACTGGGTAGATATATGTACCATGTTTCTTGAGTGAACCATGGAGATATGGCTCATAGTAGCCTGTAAGCATACCGGTTGCATTACCATCCTCTGCCGTTACTGCATAAGGCTGAAAGTTAGAAATGATAAAGTTTTTTGAGTTGGATATCTCTTTTGTAGTTTCTAGGCAAAGCTCAGGATAAAACTCTCTCGTTTTTGAACTACTGCAACTATTTTTAAAATTTTTCAATACTTCATCAAAATCTTCATTTGCAAAATCTGGAAGTGCATCAAAAGAACTCTCAACAAGATAAGTTTTAGGTAAACACTCAAACAAAACACAAGCTTCTGTCGTGTTTAGGTCTAAAGGGAAATTTGGTATTGGCTTCTTAGAGCAACTTGTAAATAGTATAAGTATTGTCAAAAATGTGAGTATTGTTTTCATAAAGGCAATTATAGCTTAGAAGCTTTGCTATATGGTTAAAAAACGATATAATTTCAAAAAAATTTAGATTTATTAGGGTATATAAAACAATGGAAGATTTAAGTTATTATGAAATTTTAGAAGTTGAGCAAACTGCTGACAAAACAGTTATCAAAAAAGCTTATAGAACTATGGCTAAAAAATACCATCCAGATAAGAATCCTGGGGATAAAGAAGCTGAAAAAAAGTTCAAATTATGTAATGAAGCGTACCAATGCTTAAGTGATGATTCTCAAAGAGGTATCTATGATAGATACGGAAAAGAAGGACTTCAAGGGATGGGTGGCGGTGGTCGTCGTTCATCTGGTGGCTTTGATGACTTAGGTTCTATGTTTGAAGATATGTTCAGTGGTTTTGGTGGTGGAGGTGGCAGAAGTCGTCGCCAAAATCCAGCAGATATGGATAAATTTCCTCTTGATATGAATGTAGATATGTACCTCTCTTTCCATGAAGCTATTTTTGGTTGTGAAAAAGAGATAGAATTTACATACAAAACCTCTTGTAAACCTTGTAAAGGAACTGGAGCAAAAGATGGAAAACTCTCAACCTGTTCTCAGTGTGATGGACAGGGTCAAGTCTATATAAAACAAGGCTTCATGACCTTCTCACAAACCTGCCCATTATGCAATGGTTCTGGGAGTTCGGCTTCATCACCTTGTAAAACTTGTCATGGTGATGGGTTTGAAGAGAAAAGAGAAACAGTTACTATAAAGGTTCCTGCAGGGATAGACAATGCTAACCGTCTCAGAGTCTCAGGCAAAGGAAACATCTCAAAACGAGGTAGCCGTGGTGACTTGTATGTCACTTTTGAAGTCAAACCAGACAAGCACTTTATCCGTGATGGCAATGACATCTACATAGAGATACCAGTATTTTTCACCCAAGCTATCAGTGGAGAAACTTTGAGCATTCCATCCTTAACTGGTGAGCTAGAACTCAAGCTTGATCTAGGCACAAGAGATAAACAACACTTTAAGTTTAGAGGCGAGGGGGTCGCAGATGTTCATGGGCATGGCAAAGGTAACCTCGTAGCACAGGTAAACTTAACCTATCCAACAAAACTCACTAGCGAACAAAAAGAACTACTCACAAAACTCCAAGACTCTTTTGGCATAGAATCAAAACCTCATGAGAGTGTTTTAGATTCTGCCATAGACAAAATGAAAAACTGGTTTAAATAAATCTAATAAAGGGTTACAAATGAATAGAGAGCATCTCAATAATCAACTATCTACACTAGCCCTTTCGATGTTTAGAAAAGATTTTTTTGGTATTTACCATGGATCGCTCTCCGCTAAAGTTGAATCCAATAGATTTATCATCAATACCAAAGAAGCAGTTTTCGATGCTATAGATAAAAATACTCTTATTGAGCTGTATTTTAAAAAAGATTACCGCTGGAATCAAGCAAGTATAGACGCAAATATTCATTTCAATATCTATTCACAGATCTCAGAAGCAAAATTTATCTCCTTTTCGATGCCACCATTTACAACTGCATACTCCTTAACCCATAACCTAATCACTCCTAAAGATTATTTTGGACATAAAGAGTTAGGTTCATTGCAGATAGTAGACCCAGGTCAATTTGAAGACTGGTATGAAAGAGCCCAAAGTACCATAGTACACTATTTTATTGCCAATAAAACAGATATTATGGTTATTCGTGGCTATGGCGTTTATTCGTTTAACAGAGATATGCATCAGATGGCGAAAAAACTTGCTATACTAGAAAAAAGTTGCCGACTACTTATGCTTGATGGTTCGAGTAGTGATTATAACTTTGATTAGGATAAGTGCTTAAATATGTCATTAAATTTTAACAATACCTTGGTCATAGGCATCTCAGCAACAGCACTTTTTGACCTCTCAGACTCAGATGCTCTCTTTAAGAAGGAGTACAAACACAACCCAGATACTGCCATAGCTACTTACAGAAAATATATGCTAGAAAATGAGCATACCCCTTTAAAAGAGGGGATAGGATACCCCCTAGTAAAAGCACTTTTAAGCTTAAACAGATATCAACAAGAAAATGAAACGCCCTTAGTGGAAGTCGTAATTATGTCACGAAACTCACCTGATACAGGCTTACGAGTTTTAAACACTATCCGCTCTTTTGGGCTAGACATCACTCGTTCTGCATTTACAGCTGGTGAATCGAGTGCTGATTATCTTGAAGCATTTAATGTTAATCTTTTTTTAACTACAGATGAAGATGATGCACAAAAAGTGATAGATAATGGTGTCTGTGCATCAGCTATCCTCTGCACTCCTCCAAAATATAAATGTGACATACCAGAAGGTCAAGTAAGGATTGCTTTTGATGGTGATGCTGTACTTTTTGATGAGAGTAGTGAACTTGTATATAAAGAAAAAGGGATGGATGCTTTTCATAAAAATGAAGACAGTGAGCAAGATACTCCCATGAAAGAGGGACCCTTCGCTTCATTTTTAAAACAACTTGCAAAACTCCAAGAGAGACTCCCCATGAAAGTGGAGTATTCGCCTGTGCGTATAGCTATCGTTACAGCTAGAAATAGCCCATCAGAGATGAGAGTCATAAAAACACTTAGGCATTGGGGTGTTTATGTCGATGAGGCATTTTTTCTTGGAGGGATAGAAAAGAGTAAGATACTCAAAGCTTTTAAAGCGCATATCTTTTTTGATGACCAAGATATGCATCTTAAGAGATCTTCTCTTGTTGTCCCCTCTGGCAAAGTGCTTTATCCATCAAACTCTAAGATGCACAAGCACAAATAATACTTTTGAGTAAGTTTAAAAACATTCCCTCTTTAGGAGGGAAAATCTCTTAGTATTAATTGTAATCAACATGAACATCTTGATCAATAGTTAAGGTAACTGTTGGATCATCTTCACTTTGATATACAGAGTAATCTTGATTGTCTATCTGAACTGTTTCGCCTAATTTAAATTCACTGCTATCAAGTGTTACGCTATCAGTTTTGTCACCTTCTATCGTAATAGCGATATCTTTTCCATCTTCACCCATATCAAGAACATCAGCTAGTTTAATATCAATATTTTGACTACCATCTGCTAAGTCAATTGAATCTACATTTGCTT
>WFMY01000030.1 GCA_015488855.1 Helicobacteraceae bacterium | reverse complement strand
GGTTTGAGTATGTAGCCTGCCAGCTGTATCTATGATAACATGCTCAATCCCTTTTGCTTTAGCAGAGTCTATCGCATCATAGGCTACAGCAGAAGAATCATGCCCTTGTTTTGAAGAGACTATGGGGATGTCGAGTTTTTTAGCCCAAAGTGTGAGTTGCTCTATAGCTGCAGCACGAAAAGTATCGCCAGCTCCTAGGAGAACACTTTTACCTTGTTCTTGATATCTAGAAGCAAGTTTAGAGATGGTTGTTGTTTTACCTGCTCCGTTGACACCAACTATGAGTTCAACAAAAGGTGGTGTAGATTCTGGTTCTTTATAAGAGGTGTACGCGAGTGTTGCCAAAAGTTTTGAACGCAAAATCTCTCTTGTGATTTTGTTCTGATAAGTTTGATCGAGTATAATCTCTACAAGTGCATACTCAACATCAGCTTCAAGTAGGGCATCTTCGAGTTCATCTTTGCTAAAATATTTACGCTTTTTTGGTGCGTCATTTTTTCTAAAAAAACTAAACATCTATTTATTTAATGCTTTTTTAATATCACTCTCAACAAACTCTTCTTGAATAGCGCCAACATAGTGGTTGATATATTTTCCATTTTTATACATAGCCATAAGTGGGATGGGGTATCTTGGACCCATCTTGAGTGACTTTGTGATGGCATCACTAAGACCTGAGTTTTCATCAGAATTGACCATAGTATATCTTGCATTATACTTGAGCCGAAACTTATTGAGCTTATCATTGATAAGTGCCCCTTTAGCATTTCTCTCTGGTTGTTCAATCGTTACACCTATGATAACAATATCATCTTTATATTTATCTTGGAGTGCACTCAAGTGAGATGCAGAGGCTTGGCATGGTGGACACCAAGTAGCAAAGATGTCAAAGATAACAAGTTTGTCTTTATCTCCCTCTAGGTAAAAGCCATCTCCATCTTGTTTGACTACTATTTGTTTGCCTTTAAGTGATGTAAGTACATGTTCGTTTGATGAGAGTATATCATTTGTGTCTTTGCTACACGCTAGAAAAAAGGTGGTAGACAAAAGAAGAAAAATGGATAGAAAAGTTTTTTTAAGCATAGTTATACCTTATTGTTGTAAAATTACTAACTGACCTTACGCACTCAGATATACTCTGGGTGCGTAAGGTCAGTTCTTGAAATTATAACCTAAAGAATTTATATGACTCTTACAAAACCAATTTTTAGAAAAAAATGTCTTGATATGATGAATAAATCATCCTTTTTCAATAAAAAATACAAAAGTCATTTAGTCACTAATAAACTTGAGTTATTGTTAAACAAAACAAAAAACAAAAATATACTTTTATATTTTCCTCTTGAAAATGAGGTTGATATAAGAAGAATTATTGTTAAATTGCGTAAGAAAAATAACATTTTACTCCCATTTATGCAAAATAAAAGTTTTAAAATAGTACCATTTAGATTGCCGCTACAAAAAAAGAAATTTAATATATATGAAGCGGGAGATAGTTTTAAAAAAATTAATAATATTGATATAGCCATAGTACCAGTTGTCGGTGTAGATGGTAATTTACAAAGAATAGGTTTTGGAGCGGGGATGTATGATCGTTTCTTTGCAAAATTAAAAAAGAAACCATATACGATTTTTATTCAAAAAGATTTATGTTATACAAGAAAATATGTTTGTGATGATTTTGATGTCAAAGCAGATATGTTTATAACACCAAAAATACAACAAGACTAGGCTGTTTAAGAACAGGAAATACGATGTTAAATGAGATACTACTAGGTGGTATGACAGCTACGGTGAGTGGAATTGCTGGTTTTTACATCTCTAAAAAGATTACAAATGCGCAATTTGATATATTTGTAGAAAAAGCAAAAGCAAAAGCAAGTGCTATAGAAAATGAAGCACAACATCTTTTGCAAAAAAGTAATCATAAAGCAAAAGAGATAGAGTTAGAAGCCACTAGACGATACGAAAATGCTAAAAATAAAGCAAAAGAAGATATGCATCAAAGAGAAGATGATGTTATCAAAAAAGAACAAAAATTTAAACGCTATGTAGGTAATGAAGAACAAAAAATTCAAGAAGAGAGACTAAAAATAAATTCTCAAAAACAAGATTTACAAAGATTAGAAAAGTCATTAGATGTACTTAAAACAAAATATGAATCAAAGATTGATGAAGCACTTCATATTGTAGAAAATAGTGCTGGGATGACCAAGGATGAAGCAAAAGTTGTTTTACTCCAAAATGTAGAAGAAAAATCTCGTTCAGAGATAGCACATATTGTAAGAAAATATGAAAATGAAGCAAAAAAAACTGCAAAGAAAAAAGCAAATTATATTTTAGCTCAGGCTACAAGTCGATTTGCAGGTGAGTTTGCTCATGAGCGTTTAACAAGCTTAGTGCATCTAGATAGTGATGAGCTTAAAGGTCGTATCATAGGAAAAGAGGGGAGAAATATTAAGTCCCTTGAGGGTATTTTAGGTGTAGATATCGTGATAGATGATACACCCAATGCCATCTTGGTGAGTTGTTTTAACCTTTATCGACGCGCTATTGCTACTAAAACTTTAGAGATACTCATAGAAGATGGTCGTATTCAACCTGCCCGTATTGAAGAGATCTATGCCAAAGTGAAAGACGAATTTGAAGAGGGAATCTTGAGTGAGGGGGAGGAGTTGATATCTGAGATGGATGTTGGTGTTATGCATCCAGAACTCATCAAACTTATAGGTAAACTGAGATACAGAGCATCTTATGGACAAAATGCCCTAGCTCATACCCTCGAAGTAGCGCATCTCGCTGGTGTGATGGCAGGAGAGATGGGTGCAAATGTTAGAGTTGCTAAACGAGCTGGACTTTTACACGATATAGGAAAGGCTCTTACTTATGATATGGATGGAAGTCATGTTGACCTTGGTGCTGATATTTGCAAAAGATACAATGAAGACAGTGTTGTCATCAATGCAATTTATGCACATCATGGGCATGAAGAGATGGACAGTATTGAGTGTGCTGCTGTTTGTGCAGCAGATGCTCTCTCAGCCGCTAGACCAGGTGCAAGAAGGGAAGTTCTAGAGAGTTTCTTAAAGCGTGTCACAGAGATAGAAGATATAGCTTCTAATCATAGTGGTGTAAAACAAGCGTATGCTATCAATGCTGGGCGTGAGGTAAGAGTGATAGTGAATGCTTCTCTTATCAATGATGACGAATCTGTCC
Source organism: Helicobacteraceae bacterium (assembly GCA_015488855.1). Lineage (GTDB taxonomy): Bacteria > Campylobacterota > Campylobacteria > Campylobacterales > Sulfurimonadaceae > Sulfurimonas. The sequence continues at coordinate 299 of WFMY01000030.1, read as the reverse complement.
TTGTTGCTAAAGAGATCGCTAAAGAGATAGAGGAAAAAGTTCAATACCCTGGTGAGATAAAAGTAAATGTTATCCGAGAGAGTCGGGCGATAGAGTTTGCAAAATAATATCTAAAAGTAAAATATTATGAAAGGAAAAAGATGATTAAATTGATACTATTGGCAGTTGTTGTCGTTGTCGGTTTGCTCTATTTTAACAAGATAGACGCAGGTAAAATCAATACTGTTGTAAAAGATAATGTTGATAAACAGATAGATAAACTACAAAAGTAGTTTATCTTTTATTTAAAGTTTCGATTC
>WFMY01000029.1 GCA_015488855.1 Helicobacteraceae bacterium | reverse complement strand
TTAGATACAAATTACATACCTACATACTTACATTTACATCAAGCAAAAGATTTGCTTGTAAAGTTAAAAGAGCTAGTAAATACCCTAAAATATAGAACAGAAAAACTTGCTGAAAAACTAAGTGACTCGAGTGTTCAATCAACAGAATTGGGTGACTACTTAATGTTGAAACTGTTAAACAAAACACAATCACGCCTCTATTATTATATGACTCAAGATCGTATTCATCCTGCAGATATGTTTTTGGAATTAAGCTCTTTAGCTTCTGAACTTGCAATTTTTATGAAGAAAGAAAAAAGACTTCTCAAAGAATTTACTTATAATCATAAAAATCAGGGCGAAAGTTTTAATATTTTACTCAAAGAATTAAAAAATATGTTGAGTATGGTACTTGAACAAAACAGTATAGCATTACCAATTCAAAAACAGAAATATGGAATTTATACGGCAAAAATTTCTGAAAAGTCTATGGTGACATCATCAAGTTTTATTTTAGCAATTAAAGCAGATATAGACAGTGATAAATTGAAAAAATTATTGCTTGCTAATCTAAAAATTGGCAGTATTGAAACTATTCGAGATCTTGTAAATTATCATTTAGCAGGCTTTAAACTTAAGTCCTTGGCCTCTGCACCTAGACAAATTCCATATAAAGTAAATTATCTTTATTTTCAGCTAGAGATGAATGCTGAAGATAAAGAAAAACTTATGAATTCAGGCGGCTTTGCTTTTCATCTTTCAGGTGAACTTCCAAGTGTAGCATATACACTTTGGGCAATACGAAACAATTAAATATGGAGAATAAATGACAAACAGTTCATCTAATAAAACAATTATGGTTCCGGTTGCACAGTCAAACGATACCTTGACTAATTTTAATAGCACACATGAGGGGTATCAAAATTTTAAAAATACCGCCATGACAAGAGCTAAAGTTAATTTCAATCATAATTTTTATGAAGGCAGTACAAACTCTTTTGTTGTTTTATCTGCGGATATATTCAGAGAAATTAATATATTACAAAATTCTTATGATATCGGGAGTCTTTCTGAAGTAAGAAGTATATTGATTGAAGATATAGAATATTTTACAAATTCAGCACTAAAACTTGGTCTTGAAAACTCACAGGTTATGCTTGCTCGCTATATTCTATGTACATTTGCAGATGAGATGATCAATACTACATACTGGGGGAAAGAGAACAGCTGGGCGAATTCAAGTCTTTTGGGGCATTTTTACAATGAAACATATGGAGGGGATAAATTTTTTCAAATACTTGATCAACTTTTACGTGCACCTGCAAAATATTTGGATCTTCTTGAGATTATATATATCTCTTTAGCGCTAGGGTTTGAAGGAAAGTATAAAATCAAAAATCGAGGAAAACAGGAACTTGATGCGATTACGGACAGTTTATATAGACAACTGAAAACAATGCAGATTCGAGAGAGTAAAAAGTTTTACACCTCTCAAAAATCATCTGCAAAAACTAATCATTTAATGCATAAAACATCCTATCAGATTTTAGGACTTGGAATTGTTGTTATGTTGGGTTTAATTTATACGATATTGACATTTTCTCTTGTAAATAAAGAAGATTCAACTTTAAAATTCCTGCAAACAGAACATCAGCAATATGCTAATGAAAAAAAAGCTGTTATTTCAAATGTAAAGACAGGGCCGACTAATATACCGGCTGAAGGTATAATAATGAAGGATCTGAATGAGTAAGTTTCAAAAATCTGCAATTTTTAAAAGTGCAATATTCTGGATTATAGCCATTGTATTTATAATGGTACTACTGATTATGTTTGTGTCACCGTATCTTTTTTCTTCATTTAAAGACTTAACCTTTCGATTGTTAATTGCATCCATAGTGTTTTTTATACCTACATTTCTTGTTATGTTGTATAGCCTACTTATTCGGGATGAGACAAAAGAAAAAATACGGGCTAAACTTGCTTCATATAAAAAGCATAAAAAATACTCAGATGTTGTACAGGACAAAATACAAGACTTGAAAACCAATTTTAATGAAGCGACAAGAATTGTAAAAAATTCAAGTATATATAAAAATAAAAAAACTGCCGGATATGAACTGCCATGGTATCTGCTTGTAGGTGCACAGACAGAGGGGAAAACTTGCATGCTAGAGAATTCCGGTTTGGATTTTCCTTTAAATATTAATTACGATAACAGAAGTGTTAAAGAAGATGGTGAAACAAAGTCTTTTCAATGGTATTTTGCTGAACATGCTATTTTTATAGATATTCCTGGTAACTTTATTTCAACAAATGATTCTGAAGAGAACTCGATTATTTGGGGCACTTTTTTAAAACTTTTAGGGAAAAAAAGATGGAAAAGACCTATCAATGGGGTTGTCTTGACAGTAAGTGTTGACACACTACTCGAAAAAAACACAAAAGAGCTTGAAACATATATAAAAGATTTACGAGAACGTTTTGATGAGCTTTCATCTGCTTTTATGTCCAATATTCCTATTTATCTTTTGGTTACAAAAACAGATAAGATAAGCGGTTTTAACGAATACTTTTCTAACATAAGTGAAGAGGAAAAAGATGAAGTTTTAGGTATCACCTTTGATGATGATGAAGAGAGCATTGATAAGTCTGTCATACAACCGAAACTTGAAGAGTTGTTGGAAAGACTCAACAGTAATGTTATTGATAAGATTAATAAAGAGTGGGATGCTGATGCAAAATCAAAAATTCTTCTGTTTTGTAGTGAATTTTCGCAATTGTTTGAGAAATTAAATACTTTTGTTGATATTGGGTTTGCTAAAACACGTTATCGCAAGCCATTGATGTTACGAGGAATTTATTTTACTTCTATTTCTGCAGAGAATGCAGATGCAATTGCCCGTCAGGAATTTGAAGAGAGTTCTTTGTCCTCTATAGAGCCTAAAAAAAGTATGTTCATTAAAAAGCTGCTTTCAGATATTATTTTCCCAGAAGCGGATATTGTTAAAATGGACACAAATTATAAAAAGAACCAAAGGGTTAAAAATACCATTGCAATTCTAGTTTCTGTCTTGATTGTCTCTGTTGCGACAATATATTGGGTCCATGATTTTAATTTACGTTCGGATCTACTCTCAAAGACCGAACGGGATATGATCCAGTATAAAAATATGAGACAAAATATTTCTCCTAAGTCAGATTTTAGAGATATCCTTGCTACATTAAATAAGATTGAAAATATTAAAAATTACAATAAAAAGCAAGAAGAAACTCATATATGGGAAATAGCAAGTTTCAAAGTTGAAAAGAGAAATGAAGTATTGCAAAAACTCTATAAAGAAGCATTAGATGATATACTACTTCCTCGTATAGCAAAATTTATGGGAACACAGATATATGCGAATATTGGTAATTATGATTTAACATGGGAGAGTACAAAAGCATATTCAATGCTGCATAATGAAGCAAAAAGAGACAACGTGTTTTTAAAGGGTTGGATGGCAACAGCATGGTCACATTTATATCCAAATATGAATTCGGTGCAAAATGATTTAAATAAGCATTTTGCGCATTTACTCGAATATGGCTTTAAACCTTATGCTTTAGACGTAGGAACTATGAAAGTTGCAAGACAGCAATTACTTGAATTTGGACCAGAGGCTTTAGTATATAAAGAATTACAAGATGAAGCGAAAAAATACAATCTACCAGATTTTAGATTCTCTACTGCCTTGGGCTCATATGCATCTGCTTTTCAAGGAAGCGATTATACTATACCTGGTTTTTATACAAAAAGAGGCTTTGAAAATATCATTATTAAAGGTGGAAAAGAACTTATCAAAAAACTTGTTGCTAACAACTGGGTAATAGGTTATTCGACTAAACTTAGCGATTCTCAATTAAATGAAATGTATGCAAAAGTACAAAATTACTATTTTATTGATTATAAAAATTACTGGGTACATGCTTTAAGTGCACTTGATATTCCGCGTTACAGATCTATTTCAGAACTCAATAATCAGTTGACTGTTTTAACATCTGGAACTTCACCGATTACAGGTGTGTTGCTGGCATTAAAAGAAAATACCAAGATCTATACACCTGCAGAAGAGTTGCAGATGAAAGTGAAAAACACAAAAGCAGCTTCTATTGCTTCGCAAAATGCAATTGAAAAAGCTGAAAAAATCACTAATAATACAAGTGTAAAAAATATTAGAGAATATTTTGATAAATACAATCGCCTTATCGATAAAAATGGCAGACCTACACCAAAGTTGGCAACTGCGATGTTGAAGTTAAACAATGTTTATCAGGAAATGACATCTATGTACGGCTCAGTTACACCTGCTAAAGATGCATATGAGATTGTTATTAATAGAATCTCAGGACGTCACAAGCCTATAGTAATGCATATTTCAGCTCTACCTAGACCTATTGGTAGATGGTTCAAGAACGCTTTGAAAAATGACTGGGAGTATCTACTGATACAGACAAAAAAATATATTAATAGTCAGTATAAGCAAAATGTATTAGGTTTTTATAACGATAAGATTAGAGGGCGTTATCCTCTTGTTGTAAGAAGCCGAAAAAATGATATAAGAACGCAAAACTTCGAAGAATTCTTCAAAAAAGGGGGAGTCTTAGATAGTTTTTATAAAAATTATATAGCGACCTTTGTGAGTTTAAATATAAGAAACAGTACATTTAAGTATCGCAGTATTGATGGAGGCACTGTCCATATTAATCAATATTTTATGAAACAACTACTCAAAGCAGAGAGTATAAGAAAAATGTTCTTTACGAATAAGGGAGATTTACTGGGTACTAGCTTGTACTTTAAACCTTATGGCTTAGGCAGAAATCTATCTCGTATGGAATTACATTATGATGGTAAGTATATCATTTATGAACATGGCCCTATAAAAACAACAAAACTTATTTGGCCTGCAGAAAGCCCAGATAGTATGGCTTCCTTTAGTATCTCTAACCTTGCTATGAAAAGGGTGGGAGATATTTCAATGAATGGAGAGTGGGCAATATTCAAACTGATAGATAAATTTAAAGTAAATGGTTATAAAAAAAGACAGGGTACAGACTCCATTTTAGTTGAATATAAACAGCAACGTTATGATGGTTCTTTTACAATTACAGGACGTGCGACGAAAATGTATACAAAAGATAATCCATTAAAATCATTTAAACTCAAAGGTAATCTGTAATGGTTTGCCAGAGTCATTCGTTTACACACCCCGGACATATTAGAATGAATAATGAAGATTCCTATTTTGCGAATGATGCACAGGGTTTGTGGATTGTGTGTGACGGAATGGGCGGACATCAAGAGGGAAATTTTGCAAGCCATTTGGTGACAGATATTTTTGAACGTATAGAACTACACGGTAGTTTTGAACAAAAGATAGACGCGATAACATCACAGTTTTACAATATTCATAGAATACTACAAAAAAAAGTTCACAAACTTGGCAGTAATGCAATGATAGGGACAACACTTGTTTTACTGCTGATAGAAAATAACAAAGCAGCAAGTATACATTCAGGCGATAGCCGCTGTTATGTATTTCGTGATGAAACACTCTCTTTGGTGACAAATGACCATGCTCGAAGTATTCATGATGAGAAAGGGGAAAGGAAGGCATTGACAAAAGCATTATGTGCTCCGGGAGAATTTTCATTGGAGATTAAAAAATTTGAAGTTAAATCGGATGATATATACTTACTATGTAGTGACGGCTTTTATGATAATCTCTCAACGGCTCAAATAAAAGAGGGAATGAAACAAAAAAATTTGCAACAGGGTATCTCTTTAATGACTACAAAAGTTCTTTCCGGAAAATCTGATGATAACTTG
>WFMY01000028.1 GCA_015488855.1 Helicobacteraceae bacterium | reverse complement strand
TATTCTCTCTTCTAGTTTCTCAACCATCAATATTATTTTAGCTGCTGACTCTGGATCATTTTTGCAAAAATCTATAGCTTCTTGTTCTGTCATAATGTACTTTTTTAAGCAATTTTTATACCATTTGGGTTTTGGGGTTCTGAATGGTTACTAATTTCTTTCTAGTTGCAAAATTAAATATAGTAGATATTTTTTCAACTATTATATTTACAGTTTTATTCGCAAGTTTTGATGTTTTATCAATCATTATATTTTCAATGTCATCTTCTGTGATTTCTTCAATATCCATATTGCCAAGATAGGGTTCTATATGATTTTCATAATGAGACTTTGCATCTCTTAAATTTACTGCAGATAATTTTAATTTTCTGTTAGCATGGTATTTTTCAGCAACCATATTAAAAGTAGTGACATCTTTTAAAACTCTCTTATTTTTTACGACTGTAGGATTCTCTCCAAGTTTTTGCTTATTAATGATTTCATTTCTTTTTTCATGGCAATAAGCTTCTCTAATCCCATTAGAGAATAAACCAATTTTCAACCATACTTTTTTACCTCTAAAATCCTTATATGTAATGTAAAAACTTTTGTCTTTGTCTTTTGTATTTCTGATGTTACTCTGTAGTATTGTATAATACACACCTGTGTACATATTAGATTTGATTTTATTTGACATAATAAACCTTAAAAAGATACCCTATGGCTACCTGCATACGGTAAAAGATAGTATTATTATACCTGAAAATTATTTAATATAATATGATTTATAACCCTATTTATTGGGATTGATTGAGGAATATCCCTACTTTAAGGAAATCCATAAAATAACATTATTCAAGTCCTTTCATCCGCACCATTCACATGCAAAAATCACTCGAAACATCGTAAATACCGAACTAAAATAGCTACTTTAAGTTTCAATAAAAATACAATTAGTCACATATTAGCCACAATAACTTTTTTTAGTGCTTATTTCTAGTTTCTTTTTGAAAAATATTTAAGTTTTCTATTATAAAATACTCTACTTCTTCAATTCAAATTCTATCATATGTCATCAAGTATAGTCAACTATATATGTTTTCTCCCTCAGGCAAAAAAATCTCATAAAATCTATAATTACCCAGTTCGATTATTCAACGGGGTACCAAGTCATATCACTCTTGAATGAGGCTATGATCATGTCAAGCATTAGAAGTTTGTTTTTATTATTTGCAAAATATAAAATTATTGCAAGGAGTGGAAGAAAAAGTATTTGGAGAGGAAACTCTTTTTTAAATTCTAAAAAGCAAATCTTATTCCTTTACTTTTACTGAAATATTGGAAAGCGTAGTTTTAAAAATTGTTTCAAGTATATTTTTTGAAAAAGAGATTTTAGAATAAAAAAACTTCATTTATATTACAGCGTTTGACAATCATAGACAAATATTATATAATCCAAAATGAACTCAATAATACACATAAAAAATGCACTCCAAGAACTCGATGATGAAGTGCAGAAGATACTTCTAGACTGGGATATCCCCCTCAATGAAAAAGATAATCTTATGCTCCCAATACTCCAACAAAAAAAGGTGCTTGATCAAACTTTAGCAGACCTAATCTACCTCAAAGAGCATCCACCCACACCAAACCAAGCGTGTGGTATCTCTAAGTATAGAGAAGATTAGAAACTACTTCTCATTAAGCACTTTGACTTTGAGTAAAATCTTTTCCTTGTTTTTAAAAAAAATATCTACTATGTAGCTTGCCTTATCTTTTGATGTAAACACTCGAAAACGAGTTACTTCGCCAAATTTATCTACATTAAATTTACTAGAAACATCCAGAGGATAGCTTAATTCTTTGAGGGATTCCAATCTATACAATTTTGAGTTTTTGATAATATAGGTAACATAAGGGTGATACCTTCGATGCTCAGAGTTTGAAGTTTGCATAAAAACAATATCTATTTGTCTCCCTTGATGTTGTATCTTTACACTCTGGAACTTAGCTACACTAAAGTCTAAAAAGAGTGTTTTCTTTTTTAGCTTCAGTGTCTCAAGCTTTTGAACCTCTTTTTTATAAATAAGATTTGATTTATTTAGCGTAGCATAACTTTTGTACAAAAAAACCATCATGATAGAAAGGATGGAGATAGATACGAGAAGCTCTATGAGAGTAAACGCTTTACTCGAACTAATTTTATAATAACTCATTGTAAGCGTAACCTCAAGAGAGAGGTAGAGGTATTGTTCATTTTTAATGTAGTTTTGCCTATCAAAAAGGTCATATTAGCATTAACCTGTTTTTTAGCACCTCCTGCATCATCTAGTTCAGATTCCTTTGCATCTAGCTTACTCATATTTATACTGTCTAGTTTTGTATAGATAATCTTTACTTTTTGATCTTCGAGCCTTTTTCTGAGCTGTGCATCTATTTGAAACCCATTTATGAGTTTATCAAAGCTAATGGTGTTATCTTTAAAACCATAATTTTTCGAGTTTATGAGAAAAGATGCATATTGCCCTATCTTAGAATCAGTTTTTATTTTTGAAAAAGTATATGAAGAGTTTCCACTCATCTGAATCAGTGCAGCAATCACTACACTGATAATCATCACCGCAACCATCACTTCCATCAAGGTAAAGGCTCTTCGCATCTCTAAAGTCCTATCCTAATAGCTTCATCAAGCGAGGTCTCACCATCAAGCAACATCCTTGTAAGTTGCACAGAGATGGTCTTAAGACCTTTAGCTTCTAAAGCTACTTTGATAGTATGCTCATCTGTTGTATCTTTAAGCAACTCTTTAACCACATCATTCATCACTAAAAGTTCCCCTATTGAGCGTCGTCCTGAGTACCCTGAGTAGTTACACATCTTGCACCCTTTTGCTTTGTAGATAAGAGCATCAGCAGATAAGTTATAGTCCATTGCAAACTCCTCAGCTAGCTCGTCCTCTTCCTTGCACTCTTCACAGATAACACGCACAAGTCTTTGTGCTAAAATCCCTAGTAATGAGGAGGAGATGAGAAAAGGTTCTATCCCCATATCTGCCAATCTTGAGATGGTAGCAGATGCAGAGTTGGTATGCAGCGTTGAGAAAACTAAGTGACCAGTCAGTGCAGCACGCACCGCTATACCCGCTGTCTCCTCATCACGAATCTCCCCTATCATGATCACATCTGGATCTTGACGGAGAATGGAGCGAAGTGCAGAGGCAAAGGAAAGCCCCACTTTTTCATTGACTTGGATCTGGGAGATATTGTCTGATTTGTACTCGACTGGGTCTTCAACTGTGATAAGATTTTTCTCAGGACTCTCAACTTCGCGTAAAAAGGAGTGTAAAGAGGTTGTTTTACCACTTCCAGTTGGTCCTGTGACTAGGATGATACCATGCGATGCACGAAGTAGTTTTTTGACATCACCGATGAGAGCATCATCAAAACCAAGCTCATTAATCTCAGGGATCTGTGAACTTTGCATAAGAAGTCTCATAACGATCCTCTCCCCATAAAAAGTTGGTAAAACTGAAACACGGATGTCGAGTGTTTGTCCAGAGATCTTTATCTGTGTCCGTCCATCTTGGGGGATTCGTTTTTCTGAGATGTCAAGGTTTGAGATAACTTTGATACGGGAGATGATGAGATTGACCACTTTTTTCTCTAGGTCTGCATTTTTAGTAAGCATACCATCGATGCGAAATCTTACCTCACCTTTTTTCTCCCCCACTTCTATATGAATATCTGATGCTCTCTTTTTGATGGCTTGATAAAACAGAGCATTGACAAACTTGATAATAGGTGCGGACTCTTCACTTGTGAGGATGTCTGAGCTTACCCGTAAAAAGTCTGTTAAAGAGAGATCTTCCTCATCTTCTTCGCTTGAGTCCTCTTGCATAGTCTCTATAGCTTTGTCTGTTTTGAGTTCTAAGTAACGGTTGTAGAGTCTATCATAGGAGTCCTCATCAAGCATTTTTAAAGGATATTGAGTTTTGAGTTTTGTGTAAAAGTTACTCGCTTCTACTAAGTAGCGTTCACATAAGAGTGCCGTAAGTTCACCCTCTACCTCTGCAAAAAGTAAGTAGTTTTTACTCAGTAGTTCATTGCTAAACTCCTCTATCTCGCTTGGCTCAAGGTGTGGATTGTGAAGTTGTTCTAGCTTTAACATTACTCTTCTTCACTCTCTTCATCTAAAATTTCATCTTTTTGTGTCTTTTGTTCTTTTATGCCCATATTATCCAGTTTCTTATCTGCTTTTTTAAATAATGTATCTACATAACCATTTTTTTCAATTCGCTTAAATACTTTTTTATTGTATTGCTGTTGCAAATGAGAAAGCTTCCCTAAATCTTGTTGTAACTTTGAGAGTTTTTCACTTTTGTCTATGACATAAGGTGTCAAAATGACAACGAGGCTATCCTCTTCCGCAGATACTGATTTGGATGAAAAAAGCCAATCGCCTATCAACCAAATATTTCCAAGAAAAGGCACTTTAGAAACTGACTCCAAATCATATTTTTTTACAAGACCACCAATGATAACACTCTCACCATGACGAAGAATAGCCTGTGTTTTTACCTTTTGCTTTGAAGTCACTGGTTGTCCTGAAATATTGTTGCTTCCATCATCAAGTAAATTTTCTAAAGTAGTTTCGATATCAAGAGTTACCTTATCGCTTGAGGATACACGAGGTTTGATTTTTAGAGTAAGCCCAACATCTTTTCTTTTGTAAGATTTTGTTACACCAGGAATTGAACTGGTTGAAGAGGTCACACTCCCTGTTGAGATAGATATTGTTTTACCAACATAGATAGAAGATTCTTTATTATTGACACAAAGGATAGATGGATTTGAGATAGCTTTGCTAGCACCCTTTTGTTCCAAAAACTCTAAGGCTGCACCTAAACCAAAGTTAGCACCACTCGCCTTAAAAAGAGCAGACGAAGGAGGAGTTCCTCCAAAACTACCCGCTAAGGTGTAAAGACCACCATTTGAAATGGCTCCACCATTGAACCCATATTTCACACCAATCGCCTCAGAATTTTTTTTATTTATCTCTATAATGCGTGCTTGGACATAGACTTGATACTTCTCCCTATCAAGTGCATCAATCACTTTTTTAATCCCCTTAAGTATCTGAGGCACACCTATGGCAATGATGGCATTTATCTCCTCAGATGCACTTACATTTGGCTTCATCGTAGGGTCTGAATAAGTTTGTTTAGAGATAATATCCTTGAGTGAGGCTAAAACAGATTTAGCTTCAGAGTTATTAAGCGAATAGATTTTTACTCCATTACTTGCTGCTGATTCTACATCTAAGGTTTTGATAAGCTTTTTTAACTTATCGACATTTTTTTGAATCCCTACTAATACCACTGAGTTTGTATTTCCATCAAGAACGATATGGACTTTTTGTCCAGCTACTTTTTCGTTGAAAAGTGTTTTTGAGATCGCTTGAAGTTTGAGTTGGATTTTTTTTGCTTCTGCGTTTGAGATATGGATAGCTTCTACAATAGCTTTGTTGTTTGTATCTATATCCTTAATCACTCTTTTGATGGTCTCAATATTTGCTGGATAATCTGTAACAATCATAAGATTTGACTCTTTCATCGTCATAAGTTTGGCAGTTTTTGAGATGAGATAACGAATCTTTGCAGCGACTATATCTACATTTTCACCCTTTACCTTAATGATTTGAGTTACCATAAAAGTACCTTTAGCTCGCTTACCTTGGATGAGAACTTGCGCATTATGCTTTGAAGCATCGACAGAACGAATCACTTCTAAGATAGAACCTTTTTGTACGAGAGTATACCCTTTGGACTCCAAAACAGACATAAGGATACCTAGCACCTCTGTATCATAGATAGGTGCTGTACTCACGAGGTCAACTGTTCCATTTATCTTATGCGTTATCAGTATATTTTTATTGGTGATTTTAGATATTAGTTTGATAAAATCATTTATCTGTAAATTTGAAAATTTTACATTCACCTTTTGTCTTGCCTCAAGATTTGCCATTAAAAGCAAAGCTATAATCAGTAGTTTAATTAATCTCATATACTATCTCCTTCTCAACTCCATTACGGATAATTACAATTTGCACCTCATCTACCTTGTCTATCTTTGTATAGATATTAAGTGCATCTCTATAGGACTTCAACTCTACATTGTTAGCCTTGACTATCAGATCTCCCTTTTTAAGTCCCATCGTTGCGAACTTTGAGTTAGGGGCTATCCTTGTGACTTTAAAACCTTTTATCTGTTTACCATCTTTAACCTCACGGATAGATATCTCTTTCCAAATCTGCTTTGGATGCTTTGCATAGTAGGTGATATCGCCTCTTGTCACAACTTGTTGACTTATCGGCTCATTATCATTACTTACACTCCGTTTTTGTTTGCTTTGTTTCAGCGCAGATGCCGTCTTTTTTGCATTCTCTAACATCAAAGTAAAGCGAGTACCATCTTTTGTAAATATAGCACTATTGTTTTCTATCTCTTTGAGTGTGTACCCAGAAAAAATCTCACCAATACTTAGTATGGTTGTCTTTTTTGGCGTAGCCTTGAGTGCAACGATGATAAAACCACTTGTCTTCGTCCCATAAAGCCCTTTGAGTACCATATTTGTGATAGATATGCCACCATCTGAAGTGCTAACTTGCTTCTGCTCAACTTTTTTTACTATAGGAGTTAACATATTTTTAAAATCAACTCGTTGATATTTTGGTTGAAAATTTGGTTGAATATGTAAACTCACCCCTTCACTTGGCAAAAACCACATAAGTGCCAAGGAGAGAGTCCTTGCTACTAACACCAAAATTAATACTAAACTGGCAATACTCAGAAGCTTAGAATTTGAAAGTTTTATCATAAGTATAAGCCCCCTCTTTAGATTTTATGAGATTTCTTAAAGTCTGTCTGTAGGATGAGAGCATCTTTTTAGAAGGGTGTAACTCCATATGTAAGACTCCATCTACTACCCCAAAACTCAAGTGTGCATCACCAAACTCACCTACTGCACTAGCCACTAGGTGCAACGGGTCAATAACGCTATAGGAAAGGGAGATGCTTTGTATCTTTGTAGGAACCATTGTTGCGACAACACTTGCTAAACTTATATCTGTTAAACTTACATTGTTGTAAAGCCCAAAAACTTTTATCTTGATCTCTTTTATCTTAGCACTCTGTATAGATTTCAAGTTGATAGTTGCATCTTTTATGCTCAGACTCAAACCATTATCGCTCACTTCTTCATCATTGATGACTATACTTTTTTCTTTGAGTTTATGCTCTAAAAGGTAGTAGAGATTTACCTTTGGCGTAAAATAGATCAAAACAGCTAAAAAGAAGAGTGTGTAAGCAAAAAATTTGAAAATCTTTCTTACCATTTTATCTCCATTTTAAAACTTACTTTATTTTTACTCAGTTTTCTTATCTCAAAAGAATCAATATTAAAGGGTGCGTTGAGTATCTTTGACATCAAAAAATCAAGTGTTGATTTTTCAAGAGACTCTGCACTAATCTTTGCCCGACTCTTTTTATACAAAGCGATAACTCCTGCATTTTTGAGTCTATTTTGAGTCAATATTCGCTTAAGTTTCATTTGCATATTTTTGTGATTTGCATAGACTTTTTTTAACTCACTCAATTCTACTGCTAGTTTTTCCGCTTTTTCGTAAGATGCTTGTGCTTCATGCAACTCATCCTTAGCAGAGTTTAACTCAAATACAGACAAAGTAAGAACAACTAACAAAAACAATCCTACATATAACGGGTTGATACGGTTCATAGGATTACCTTTAATTTGTTGTTTTTATAGCTTATCTTTTGGATGTTTTTCTTTTTTAACTCTTTTGAGAAATTCATTCTAAGCTTTGTTTGGTTTGTATGAATCTTCGTATATTTTTTTAAAAGTGCTTTGTTTTGAAATATGGTTGGCTTTAACTTGTACTTTATAAAGAGTTCAGAACTCTGAGCCTGTATCTTTTGTATATCTTGCTTGAGGATGAACAACTCCACCCAAATAAGTAAGATAAACAGACCCAAAATAGCACTAATCTTGATGAGACTAGAACTATCTACAATATGTCCAAACTGCGTAAGGATAATCTTGTGTTTTGAGAGTTGAGTATCCTCAATACTTAACATTCCACTCTCTTGTATCCAGCAACATGGTACGAGAGTAACAATCCCATCTTTGACATAGATGCTCTGCGTCTCATTTATCTTCATAGCACCCTGTAGGTTATAAAGTTCACTCTGTGCAAAATGGACAGAACCAATGTTTGATGAGGAGATGCCCTGCTTCGTGAGAAGATCCAAGATGCTCTTATCTTCATAAGCAAAGATAAAAAACTCTCCTTCTTCTGATGCTTTATAGACACTATAACTGTAATTTCCCTCAGGTAAAACATCTTCAAACAAAGACTCTAAAAGTTTTTTTGCCTCCCTTGCATGTTTGAGTGGTAAAATTACTTTTTTTACCCAGTACAAAGAGGGGGAGAGGATGATATGTAACTTCTCATCACTCACAAGCAACTCTGTGTGGGGGTCTAAAAAAATAATTTTTTTATCTTGATTAAATCTCGTAAGCAAAATTGTACCCTATTGTTTTTTTTATATCGTATTCAAATGTTATCTTTGCGCTTGAATTATTTTGTGTTATTTCCACCTGTACATCTAAAAACAATTGTGGAGTATAACTTATTTTAAAATTTGAGAGCATATTAAGTTCATCCTTACTTAAAATCGAAGATATGTTTTTTTTAGTATAATACCCTGCACCCATAACCAACTCTTTGGCTCTCGATGCATTTGCATTAAGCATCAACTCCCAGACCTCTTGTGTTGCATGATTTATGTCTATAGCATACGCACCCTTTGTATCCTTAGCAAAATAAAATAAGTTCTCTAGATTTATCCGTGAAAGTGAATCATCATAAAAACTGTTCTTATAGAACTCATTGAACACATCAAGATGTTTTTTACTTACAATATAATCTCGAAAGAGCGTGTTTTTTTTATTAAATATATTACTATTATATGATAAATTATTTTTGACTCCGCCCAAGCCATCTAAAAGTATATCAACATAGGTATTGTTGAGTTGTTTTCTCGCAAAATATTCTCGCAAAAGATTTACTCTTGGCAAATCAATCTTTTTTGAATTTGGTTTTATCAGTGTACTAGGATTGAACTTTGATCTTGCACTTTTTATCTCTATGGTTACTGAGACTCCAGAGG
>WFMY01000027.1 GCA_015488855.1 Helicobacteraceae bacterium | reverse complement strand
CAGTTGTTAAAATAGCTAAAAAGCTTCTAAACTTTTTATAAAATTTTGTGATGGTGGAAATTCTATGGGTCGCATATCCATTGGCGCTTTATATAGTAATGGCAAAGGTGTGAAACAAAACTATTTGAATGCTAAAAAGTTATTTAAAAAAACTTGTGATAGTAACTATACTTTTGCTTGCAAAAACATCAAGTTGAAAAGTTGAGAAAAAATGGATGAACACAGAACAATCAAATAGTTATCCTTGCGAAGGGATTGGATATAATCTCTTTGGATGCCGTAAAAAAATATTTAATATCCAGCTAAAAGAATAAAATCAATATTTGTATGATGAAATTAGAAAAATTATTCCTCTTAACACAATCTCATAAACTTAAAATAAAGGAATTAAAAACAAATGAAGAAAAAAATACTAAGTCTAGTTGCAGTAGCAGCTCTATCAAAGATACCAGTGATGGAACATTTGAGCTTGAAATTCCAAGAGAGAGAAACGGTACCTTTGAACCTCAAATAGTTAAAAAACACCAAACTACAATCAGTGATGAAATCGAAGAGAAAATAATCTCAATGTATGAACTTGGGATGAGTTATAGAGATATATCTTCACATATTGAAGAAATATATCAGGTTTCTAACTCCACAGCCACCATCAGCGCCGTCACAGATAAAATAGTCGCAAAAGTAAAAGAGTGGCAAGCCCGTCTCCTTGAACCGTTATATCCCTTTGTGTGGCTCGATGCCATTCACTATAAAATCAAAGACGGTGGTAAATATGTTTCAAAAGCAATTTATACTATTCTTGGTGTTCGTTTAGATGGTAGAAAAGAGGTATTGGGACTTTACCTCCCGGAAAATGAGGGAGCGAACTTTTGGCTTTCAGTGCTAACTGATTTACAAGCTCGTGGTGTTGAAGATATACTCATTGCGTCAGTAGATGGCTTAAAGGGCTTTCCTGAAGCTATTAACGCTATCTTCCCTCAAACAGAAGTACAACTCTGCATCGTACACCAGATACGGAACTCTATCTGCTATATAGCTTCAAAAAATCAAAAAGAGTTCGCAAAAGATCTCAAGCTTATCTATCAAGCACTCACTAAAGAACTTACAGAAGATGAACTTCTCAAACTTGATACCAAATGGGGTAAAAAGTATCCACTCGTTATAAACTCTTGGCAGAGCAAATGGGATAATTTATCAGTATACTTTAAATATCCGGCTGATATTAGAAAAGTAATTTATACAACTAATATCATAGAATTAGTCCATCGCCAATTTAGAAAACTCATCAAAACCAAAGGTGCCTTTCTCAATGAAAATTCACTTATGAAATTACTCTATCTGGGTAGTAAAAATATATCTAAGAAATGGACGATGCCCGTACGAAACTGGAGTTTGACCATCTCACAGTTGGCTATATTTTTTGAAGGGAGGCTTGATAAATATTTGGAAATGTAGGTTAGAGGCTATAGCACTAAAAAGTGCTACTAAAAGTTACTGACACGAAATTTTAAACGGTCTCAAGCACCACCTTTTAATCCTAATACGAAAAATATCTTTTTCATTTTTTTCTTTGTCCTTTCTTGTTATAGTCACCAAAAAATTTCTTTTTTGTATCAAGTTTTAAATATTCTATCAAGAAATTCCTTTCTTTTAAATTAATTTGTGTTTCAGTTACATTGTATTTTTTGTGTATTTCCTTCTGCAAAAAGTTCAATTTACTTAATCCAATTTTTGAGTTATATATGATTACAAATTTAAACTGTTTAAATCTTAACTTTATATAGTCCTCACTCTCCTCGCAATATCTCTTAGTATCCTCTATATCATCAAAAAATCTATATATTTCATCTTCTGACATTTCTAATTTCTCTCTTAGCAACTGTTGTTTGAATTCAAACATGTCATAGTTATTTGTTATTTTTTCAGAAGCATAATAATTCATGTTTTCAATCACCTGTCTTACATCATCTACAGGCATATCTAAATATTTTTTCCAATCTCCTATATCGGAAGTTTTTCGTCTTCTTACTTTAAAAGTGCCACATGGAATAGATGTCCTTACCTCAGATGAGGGGAATTCCCACTCTTTTAGTGTATTGTCTATATGCTCGTCTATTGTATGTTTATCTCCTTTTCCCATTTTTACCAATTCATCGACTAAATATCTGATATTGTGCGATATAAGCCCTCTTGTTCCTGTACCTTTTTTTGCTTCTCTACACAAGTCTGGTAAATATTCATCATTAAACAACTCACCGTAAACATCTACCAATGGAAATAATTCAAAAGCTTTATAATTATCAAAGAACATCATTTGATTCATCATAGGAACACTTAAACTTTCTTCTGAGTATTTTTCATGAAAATTATCCTTGTCATTTTTGGTTTTAAAATCAATTTCTTCATATTTATACCACAATTCTTTTTTGTAAGGATTTTTCCTGTCACTAGGATAGAGTGGAATACGATTATCATGTGCATCTATATATTTGATATCTTCTGCAACTCTTTTCTTATATTCATCATTCAAGCTGATATTATTTTTTGGATTTATTGTCGAGATTGCAGTATTATTATTTGTTGTTTTTGCCGTGTCCACCGACTGCACTTCTTTTTTATCTTCTTGATCAATGTTCAAGTATTGCTCATTATCTTTTAGCAAAACTCTATAATAGAAATCCGCTATTTTATATTTTGCTTTTTTATTTTTTCGAGAAAGCGTTGATGGAGAGAGTGGAATACTTTTGCCAACAAAGCTCTTATAGCACTCCATATTTATATCACCGTATATTAAACAATAAAACAAAATTCCGTAGCTTTCATCAAGATGCTCATTTCTCAACCTATCTAATTGTTGAAACGCAAGATAATCTTTACTTGTAATTTTTTTTTGAGCATAATCAAAAATGTCTTTTATTATCTTTTTCTTTTTCAACCAAATAGTGCTTGTTGCGCACTCCTTCCCTATATATTCTTTTATGTTCGCACATGTACACAAATTGTTGCTTGTAATAATTTTATACATTATTTTTGCAGTTTCTTCTTTCATGGTGTAAGTATAGCATATTATTATGTGTTTAAGCAACAACTCTAATTGCATATATTTTTAATT